>DASTET010000707.1:0-3728 GCA_035709445.1 Blastocatellia bacterium
TTGAGTAAACGGCGGCAGGTACGAGATAGATGAGCCTGGTTTCTGAGTCAATCGGGGGAAAGCAATGGCGGATAAGAAGAACCATAAAGGTTGGATAGCTATTTTGATCGGCCTCACATTCACAGTGGCCGCTTGCGGCAGTGACCAGCAGGGTTCGAGCCGGAGCGGCCAGGGCGGCGCGCCCGAAAACGAAGTGACCGTCTACGTGTCAACGGACCGGGTTTTCTCCGAACCCGTCCTTCGGGCGTACGAGCAGAAGACAGGCGTGAAGGTGAACGCCGTTTACGACACGGAAGAGACTAAGAGCACGGGCCTTGCCAACAGGCTCCTGGCTGAAAAGAACAACCCGCAGGCCGACGTCTTCTGGTCTAACGAGCCCGTGAGAACCCTCGTGCTGAAACAACGGGGAGTGCTCTCGCCCTACAAATCGCCAAGCGCGGAGGGCATCCCTGACACTTTCAAAGACCCCGATGGCTACTGGACCGGTTTTTCGGCGCGCTCGCGCGTGATCGTCTATAACACGAGCCTGGTAAGGCCCGAGGAGGCCCCGAAGTCCGTTTTCGATCTGACCGATCCCAGGTGGAAGGGCCAGGTCGCTATCGCCGACCCGCGGTTCGGCTCGACTTCATTTCACGTTGCCGCCCTCTACGCCGAGCTGGGGGATGAAAAGGCCGATGAGTTCTTTCGAGCGCTCAAAGCTAACGATGTGAAGGTCGTGCCCGGCAACTCTGTAGTCCGCGACATGGTGGCGCGCGGCGAGGTGAAAGCGGGGCTGACAGATACCGACGACGTGAACGTGGCCCTCGAGAACAAGCAGCCGGTGGCGATGGTTTTCCCCGACCGTGAAGGCATAGGCGTACCTGTTATGCCGAATATGGTTTCGCTTATCGCGGGCGCTCCGCATCCGGAGGCGGGTAAGAGACTGATCGACTATCTGCTGTCGCCGGAGGTCGAGCGTATGCTCGCGGAGTCTGAGGCCGTGCAGATACCGTTGCATGGAGGGGTTGAAGGGCCGAAGAACATACCGCCGCTCAGCTCTTTCAAGCCGATGACGCTCGACTACGGCAAGGCGGCTGATCGAGTGGAAAATGTGACTCGGCGGTTGCAACCGATTCTTGGCCTCTGAGCTTGCGCTATGGAAACGACAGCCTCTCGGCCAAGCGTACTACATAATCTTGAACTGCCATCGGCTCGTGCTCTGGTAATTGGGGCCGCCGTGGCGGTGTTCGTCGGCGTGTGCGTCTTGCCGGTCATCTACATGCTTGTTGTGTCATTCTTAGATGCTGAGGGGAACTTCACCATTGCTAACTATAGCAGGCTGCTTGCGGAGGCGAGACAGCGCAACCTGCTGCTGAACAGTACCCTGCTCGGCGCAGGTGCGGCAATGCTTGCGTCCTTGATAGGCGCGCCCCTCGGGCTCCTGCTGGCGAGGGCGGACGTGCCGGCGAAGCGGCTTTTTCGTCTTGCGCTCGTCGTGCCGCTGGTCATTCCCCCATATATATTGGCCCTCGCCTGGATATACCTGGGAGGATCTGCCGGGCTGATCGCACAGGCGTTTGGCCAAGATCTACTTTCCGATTACACCTACAGCCTACCTGGAGCCATAGTAGTGCTCGGAATCGCTTTTTATCCGCTGTCTATGCTGGCCACGGAGGCGGCGGCGCGTCGAGTGGATGCGCGGCTTGAAGAGGCGGCGCTTATGGTTGCCCGCCCTCGTCGCGTGCTGCTTCGTATAACACTTCCCCTGATCGCCCCGCATGTCGCCGCTGCCGCGCTCATCATATTTGTGCTCGCACTGGCCGAGTTCGGCGTGCCGGGACTGTTACGCGTCAACGTCTTTACGACAGAAGTCTTCACGGCTTTCGCCGCCCTTTACGATTTCGGAGCGGCCACGGCCCTCGCCGTCCCTCTCCTGCTGGTCACGCTGATCATAGGTTTTTTAGTAAAGCTGATAACAGGGGAAAGGTTGCTGGCAACCAGTCGCAGCTCACGGTTGGGGCTGCCCCTGAAGCTCGGCCGCTGGCGCGCGGCGGTAGTGCTCGGCCTGTTTCTCTTGCTCGCCTCTTGTGTGCTGTCGCCATTATCGGTGCTGGCTATTGAAGCCGGCCAGGTCGGTCGCATTATTGCGGCTGCCAGCGGGGCAGGTGTCTCTGTAGGCAATAGCCTCGTCTTGTCGATTGTAGGAGCTACTCTTATCGTGACGGTTGCAGTATTTCTCGGCTACGGCAGAGCGCGATCGCGGACAAAGCTGCGGGGCGCAGTCGACCTGGCTTTTATAGTCTTATTCGCCGTGCCCAGCACGGTGGTCGGTGTAGGTCTCATCGGACTCTGGAACAGGCCCGGGTGGCTTGCGGCCGTCTATACAAGTCCTGCCATCATAATCATCGGCTATCTCTCGAGGTTCCTGCCCGTAGCCGCGCTGATCCTCGCGGCAAGCGTGCGGCAAATCTCCATCTCGTTTGAAGAGGCGGCTGAAGTTGCAGGAGCGAGCTGGCCGCGCGTATTTGCGCGCATAGTCTTCCCCCAGATGCGCACCGGATTAATCGCCGCGTGGGTAGTCTCTTTCATATTTGCGTCTGGTGAGCTGGGGGCAACGATACTCCTGGCCCCGCCCGGCGAGTCCACGCTGCCTATCCGAGTTTACACTATCATCGCCAACACTCCTTCTAGCGATGTGGCGGCGCTGGCCCTGATGCAAGCCGGGATAATCCTGTTGCCGCTTGCGCTGGTCGGGGTCTTTGCCGGAAATAAAGGAGACAATCGATGAAATGGGTGACGCGAGAGCATGTAAAGGTAGACCGCGTCGCCTGCCCCTGGCTCATCAAGAGATTTGTTGATCCGGAGGCAGAGTTTCTGTTCGTTCCCGCTGATAAGGTCCTGGAGATCGCGGCGAATGAAGAGGCGATCCCGTTTGACGTTCCGGGGGTAGAATTAGGCCACCACGAAGGCCGGTGTAGCTTTGAAGCCATCGTGGCTAAATACAGCATCGAAGACCCCGCAATTCACTTGCTAGCAGAGATTGTGCATGGGGCCGACGTTTCTCCTGATCTGTACGGGCGGCCCGAAGCGCCGGGGCTGAAGGCCATCGCGGAAGGTTTTCGCTCCCTGGGCTTGAAGGATGATCACGAAATCCTGGATAAAGAGTCCGCCGTCTATGACGCACTCTATGTTTACTGCCGGGAACAATTACCGCAGGACGCGAAGTGAGTCATGACATTGACCAAAAGGTGAACGGTAGGATGAGCGGCCCATTCCTTCGACTGGTAAAAGTTAGCAAGACGTATGCTGACCGAGCTGTTGTGAGTGACGTATCGCTCGATGTGGCCGAAGGTGAAGTGATGGCGCTGCTAGGTGCGAGCGGGAGCGGCAAGACGACGACGCTACGCATCATCGCGGGTCTTGAGGTGCCGGCTGCCGGGGAAGTCTGGATCGCGGGCGAGCGGGTCGTAGCAGATGGCCGCAATCTGGTGCCTCCGAGTGGCAGAGACATCGGGTTCGTATTCCAGGACCTTGCTCTCTGGCCACACCTGACTGTCAGTGAAAGCCTTCACTTCGTCCTGGCTTCGACAGGTGTTCCGAAAGCTGAGCGTGCAAAGCGCATTGCCGAGGTCATTGAGCTTGTGCGGATCGGAGCCTTCGCGAACAGTTATCCCGCCAAGTTAAGCGGGGGCGAGCAACAGCGGGCAGCCATAGCGCGAGCGATCGTCTCCCGTCCCCGACTGCTGCTG
>DASTET010000708.1:0-3352 GCA_035709445.1 Blastocatellia bacterium
TCAGTCGGGTCGAACCGTTTCTGGCGAAGCTCTTTTTCCAGCTACAGCTCATACGATTAAGCGCCGAGCGCGTGATTGGGAAGATGTCTGGCCCGGGCGCACGACGCCGCGTCATGGCGACGGCCTGCTGGAGCTTTCCTATCTACTCTCAGACGTTCGTCTATCAAGAGCTGACGCAGCTTATGCGGCGCGGCTTCGATTTGAGGTTCATATATTCCAAACTTGATCGGGAGCAGAGCCTGCCGTCGCAGTTCGCGCGCCTGTGGCGCGCGAAGCGAAGGTTGATCCTTCATCCGAGCGTATGCGAGCAGAGCTATGCTTACTTTCTGGAGCGGATGCCTGGGAAGATAGACGCGCTCGTGGATATGCTCTGCCGGGCATCGGGGCTGACGCCGCAAGAGTTGCGCAGCCATCTCCATTTCCATCAGGCGTTCGCCTTCGCCCGAATGGTCGAAGCCTATCGCCCGGACTATCTGCATTCCTACTTCTTTTATGAAGGCACTCTCTTTGCGCTGATCGCCTCCTATTTGCTCGACATCCCGCGCGGCGTGAGTTGCTATGCCGACCACATGCTGAAAGACTACGATCTCAAGGTCGTGCCCTTACATTTGAGACAGAGCAGCCTGGTCATCGCAACCTCGCAGCAGATCAAGCGGGAGCTGATGGGGATCGAAGGGCGGGCTAATCCCAACATCATCATCGTCAAGCCTAACGCGATCAATGCCGCTCAATTTCCGGTCGTAAGCCGCCGCAGGCCGGAGAAGCGCCGGGCTTATCACCTGACTTGCGTCAGCCGCATCGAGCCTAAAAAAGGTCTTATCTACCTGGTGGAGGCTGTCGGCCATCTTCGGCAGAGAAACATAGATGTGGAGTTGCACCTTATCGGAGGCGTTGACGACAGCCTTTCCAGCAAAGAATACGCACGAGAATTAGAGGCGAGGGTAAAAGAATTGAAGCTCGACGGCGCGGTCCACCTGGAGGGCCGCAAGACCGAATCGGAGATCAAGCGGCTCTTCAGGCTCTCGCATCAATTCGTCGCTCCGTTCGTTGAGACGGAATGCGGCGACAAGGATGGCATCCCGACATCGCTGCTCGAAGCTATGGCGAGCGGCCTTCCGATTGTGGCCACCGACGCCGGCTCGATACGCGAAGTGATCGAAGATGGCCGCGATGGAGTGCTCGTTCCGCAGCGCGACTCACGTGCGCTGGCGGCGGCAATCGCCGATTTGATCGCTGATCCAGAGCGGTGCGACCTGCTGGGCCAGAATGCGGCCCGCAAAGCGAGAGAAAGGTTTGATGTAGCAGCGTGTGAGCATATATTTCATGATCGCCTCTCGAAGCTTCTAGCCTCCAGGCGTCGGATGAACGGGGCGCTGGCAGGTAAAGGTGACTCACGGCGTGGGCCGGTGGTCTCCGTCATAATGATCTTCTTCAATGCCGAGAAGTTCATAAGTGAAGCTATAGAGAGCGTGCTCGGTCAGACTTATGATGACTGGGAACTCCTGCTGGTTGACGATGGCTCGACAGACGGCGGCACCAGGACCGCCCTCCGGTATGTCGAACGATATCCAGACAAGGTGCGCTACCTTGAGCATGAAGGACATCAAAATCGCGGCATGAGCGCCACTCGCAATCTGGGAATACGAAACGCCCGTGGCGAGTACGTCGCCTTTTTGGATGCTGATGATGTGTGGCTGCCGCACAAGCTGGAACGACAGGTGGCGATCCTGAAATCGCACCCTGAGGCTGCGATGGCGTGCGGGGCTGCTGAATACTGGCATAGCTGGACGGGGAACGAGCAGGACAATCAACGCGATCATGTGCCGGAGCTAGGCATACAGGCCGATACCCTGTTCGAGCCGCCAAGCCTGACCACGCTGCTTTATCCATTAGGGAAAGGGACTGCGCCTTGCCCTTCCGACTTGATGATGCGTCGCAGTATGGTCGAGAGAATAGGAGGGTTCGAGGAAGGCTATCGGGGCAAGTACCAGCTCTACGAGGATCAAGCGTTTTTAGCCAAAGTCTACCTCAACGAAGCAGTCTTCATGTCCAGCGAGTGCCTGGTGAAGTACCGCATTCACCCTGATTCTTGTGTCTCTACTGTGACGGAATCGGGACAATACCATTTCGTGCGACAGTTCTTCTTGAACTGGTTTGAGGAGTATTTGTCCCGGCATGGTATAGAAGACCCTGGCGTATCGGGCGCGCTGCGAGCGGCGCTCTCGCAATACCGCGACCCTCATCCTGCGAGACTCTGCGGGCAGAACGCGACATCATCTCAGCAGGCTTTTGAAGATTCGGCGCGCGAGGAAGTGAAACTGGGCGCGCTTCGGCGCGTCACCCCCATCAGCCGTAACTGGGGCTTTGATCGCGGGCTTCCTATCGATCGTCACTATATTGAGGCCTTTCTCGCCCGTCGCGCGCAGGACATACGGGGGCGCGTCCTGGAGATCGAAGACGATATGTATACTCGCAAATTCGGAAATGGCGCGGTACTGGCGACAGATGTGCTCCATGTTAATGAGAAGAATCCGCGGGCGACCATTATCGCAGACCTGACTTCCGCCGATCATGTTCCATCAGACACATTCGACTGCATCATACTGACGCAGACGCTCCACATAATCTATGATACGCGGGCGGCGCTCGGCACGCTTCACCGAATACTGAAACCGGGCGGGACATTGCTGGCGACCTTCCCGGGAATCACGCGCATCAGCCACGACGAATGGTCCGGGTCCTGGTTCTGGGGATTCACTACCGCATCGACGAAGCGGTTGTTCGATGAGACTTTTCCCGGAGCGAATATAGACGTCCAGGCGCATGGAAACGTGCTTGCGGCAATCTCCTTTTTGCACGGGCTGGCTGTCGAGGACCTGAGCCCGGAAGAGCTGGACTACTTCGATCCTGACTACGAAGTGCTGATAACGGTCCGAGCAGAGAAGGCGAGGGCGTCGAGGTGAGTATGAAAGGGCTCGAAAAGTTGCTCGGCTCCGCGCGCCTTCTCAGAAAGAGGCTCGACCGCAGGGCGGTGATACTCATGTATCACCGCGTGGCCGAAGTGCGCTCGGACCCCTGGTCTCTGTGCGTGACCCCTCAACACTTCGCCGAGCACATGGAGATTTTGCGAAGGCATGCCCGCCCGATAAGTCTCCGAGAATTGACCGGGGCTCTAAGAGAGGGAAGCGTTCCACGCCGGTCGGTAGTCGTCACGTTCGATGATGGTTATCTGGACAATCTCAAAAACGCCAGACCATTGCTGGAACGTTACGATATACCCGCCACTTTCTTTATAGCGACCGGATACCTGGGCGGCGAGCGAGAGTTCTGGTGGGACGAGCTGGAGAGGATG
>DASTET010000709.1:0-3695 GCA_035709445.1 Blastocatellia bacterium
TATCAAGCGGGTATTCGGCGATTCGGCCTACTCGATACCCGTAAGCTCGACTAAATCGATGATGGGCCATCTGCTCGGCGCAGCGGGGGGAGTCGAGGCGGGCGTTCTGGCGCTCGCGCTCCACGACCAGGTGGTCCCGCCGACGGCGAATTACGAGAAGCCCGACCCGGACTGCGATCTGGATTATGTTCCCAATAAATCGAGGAAGGCCAACATCCGGTACGCGCTCTCTAATTCGTTCGGCTTCGGCGGCACGAATGCCGCCCTGCTCATGAGGCGGTATGGAGAGTGAGGCCGGGCTTTCGGTCAGCAATTTTCAAGACAACGCTTAAAAGGGTAAATCATGAACATTGTCGTATGTCTGAAGCAGGTGCCAAAGAAGGATTCGATTCTCAGGATCGCGCCCGACCAGAAATGGATAGACGAGCGCGATATGAGCTATGAGATGAGCGAAGCAGACGCCTATGCGCTTGAAGAGGCGCTGCGCCAGAAGGAGAAGCACGGCGGGGAAGTGATCGTCATCGCGCTCGGACCCGAGCGCGTGCGACAGTCGATAAAAGAGGCGCTTGCGAAGGGCGCGGACCGGGCCATCCATCTGAACGACCCGGCTTTTGAAACGGCTACGGATGCCGCCTCAATCGCGCGCGCGCTCGCCGCCGCTCTCAAGAATGAGAATTACGACCTGATCTTTACAGGCTTGCAGAGCGACGATTACGGGTTCGCGCAGGTCGGG
Source organism: Blastocatellia bacterium (assembly GCA_035709445.1). Lineage (GTDB taxonomy): Bacteria > Acidobacteriota > Blastocatellia > UBA7656 > UBA7656 > DASTET01. Next base: position 734 of record DASTET010000709.1, read on the forward strand.
CTGATCCTGGCCGAGCTTTTAGGTCTTCCGAGCGCGACCATCGTCATGGAAGTCCAGCCCGAACAGGGGAGCGTCCGCGTCAAGCGCGAGCTTGAATCGGGATGGTTCCAGTGGGTGCGGGTCCCTATGCCCGCACTGCTCACGATACAGTCGGGCATCAACCAGCTCAGGTATGCGACGCTCAAAGGCATCATGGCGGCAAAGAAGAAAGGGCTTCGCGAGGTGAAAGCCTCGGACCTCGGTCTTGGCGCCGACGATCTGAAGCCGGCCCAGACCATCGAGCGTGCTTACCTTCCTGAAAAGACCAAGCGGACCGAGATCATCGAAGGCAAGCCCGCCGAAGCTGCGGCGAAGCTGGTCGAAAAACTGAGGTTTGACGCCAGAGTCATATAAATCTGAAATCTCAAATCTCAAATTCGAGGTCTGAGAACTATCGGGGGATTCATGAGCGAAGGCATTCTACTTTTTATCGAACAGCGCGACGGGGTGCTCAACCGCACCTCGCTTGAAGCGATGGTTGCGGCGCAGCGGATCGCAGCCGAGACCGGCGAGAAAATCTCTGCCGTTGTGCTCGGCAAGGGAGTATCCGATGTGGCCTCGGAAGTCGCAAACAGGAAGCTTGCAGCAGTCTACACGGTCGAAGACGATAAGCTTGCCGAGTACACTCCTGACGGGTACGTCGGCGCGCTCAAGCAGGTGATCGAAAAACTCGATCCGAAGACAGTCATACTGAGCCACACATACCAGGTGCGCGACTTCGCCCCGAAGCTGACGGCGGCCCTCGGCAAGACCTTTGTGACCGACTGCGTCGGGTTCCGTGTCGACGGCGGAGAGGTGATCTACACCCGGCAGGTATTTCAGGGCAAGATAAACACGGACGTTCGGGCTACGGGGCAGGCGCCGGTCTTCGCGTCATTCCAGGCCGGGTCGTACCGGGCCGACCTGGCGGAAACGGGCGAGGCGGCGGCCCCTGTGAGCGCGCTCGAAGTCGATATGACGGGGGTTACGATCAGGTCCGAGCCCGAAGAGAAGTTCCAGGAGGCCAAACAGGCAGTCGATCTCACTCAGGCGCCTCTCATCGTGGCCGTCGGTCGCGGGATCAAAGAGAAGGACAACATAAAGCTCGTCGAAGACCTTGCACAGGCGCTCGGCGCGGAGATCGCCGCATCGCGCCCGATCTGTGATAACGAATGGCTCCCGATGGACCGCCAGATCGGAAGCTCCGGCCAGACCGTCGCGCCAAAGCTATACCTCGCCGTTGGCATCTCGGGCGCGATACAGCACGTCGTAGGTATGAAGAACTCGCAGACGATAGTCGCTATAAACAAGGACCCTGAAGCGCCTATCTTCGACATAGCCGATTACGGGATCGTGGGCGACCTCTTCGAAATAGTCCCCGCGCTCACAAGCGAGATAAACAAAGCAAAGAGCTAGCGGCCACTGACGATTCAGATACCAAGATGGTTGAACGAGAACAGCTAGAGATGGACGTCCTGCTCGTCGGAGCGGGGCCGGCGAACCTTGCGTGCGCGCTGCACCTGGCGAACCTTGTCGCGGCCCACAACGAGCGCGCGAAAGGGTCCGGCGCCGCGCCGCTTGAGGAGATAAATATAGCGATTATCGAGAAGGCGGCGGAGATCGGCGCGCACCAGTTGTCGGGCGCGGTGCTCGACCCTCGAAGCCTCCGCGAGCTTATACCCGATTTTGAAAAGGACGCTCCGCTTGAAGCGCCCGTGGGCCAGGAGCAGGTCTTCTTTTTGACCGAGAGCGGAAAGATACCCGCTCCCGTTATCCCGCCCCCGCTCAGAAATCATGGCAACTATGTAATCTCGCTCAACAAGCTTGTCCGCTGGCTGGCCGATAAATGCGAAGCCGCAGGCGTCAATATCTTTCCGGAGTTTCCCGGCGCAGAGATACTTTACGAGGGCGACGCTTGTATAGGCGTGCGGACCGGCGACAAGGGGATAGACAAAAACGGCAAGCCCAAGCCGAATTTTGAGCCGGGCGTAGACATCCTCGCAAAAGTGACGGTGCTCGGCGAAGGGGTTCGAGGCTCGCTCACTAAAAAGCTCGTCAGCCATTTGAAGCTCGACCACCAGAGCGACCCGCAGGTCTATTCGGTCGGGGTCAAAGAGCTATGGGAAGTGCCCGACGACCGCTTCCCGGCGGGTTCGGTCATACATACTCTCGGCTGGCCGCTCGACTCTCATACATTCGGCGGCTCCTGGGTCTATGGGATGCGCGACAGGATAATAAACCTGGGGCTGGTCGTCGGCCTCGATTACCGCGACCCTCAGATCGACCCGCACCACGAGTTCCAGCGATTCAAGACCCATCCCCTGATCAGCGAGCTGCTGAAGGGCGGCAAGCTGATCCGCTACGGTGCGAAGGCGATGCCGGTCGGCGGCTGGTACACGATACCGCAGCTTGCAAACGACGGCGTGATGATAACGGGCGATTCGGGCGCGCTGCTCAACGGCGAGCGGTTGAAGGGGATACATATCGCCATAAAAGCGGGCATGCTCGCAGCCGAGACGATACTCGACGCCCTTACAAAAGGCGATTACACGCGCTCGACTCTCGCCGCTTATGAAAAGAAGGTGAAGGAGAGCGATATCGGTCGCGAGCTTTATAAATCGCGCAATTTTCACCAGGCGTTCGACCGTGGTCGAATGATCGGGCTTGCTATCGCCGGCATATCCACGATAACCGGCGGGCGGTTCCCGAACAGGATTGCGATCCGCGCCGGGCATAAGCATATGGAGATGGCCTCGAAGCACCCGGAGGACCGTTACGCCGACCTGAAGTTCGACGACAAGCTCACCATCAACAAGCTTACGGATGTCTATTATTCGAGCACGCAGCACGACGAAGACCAGCCCTGTCACCTGCACGTCCTCGATATGAACATCTGCATCGAGAGATGCACGGTCGAGTATGGAAATCCTTGCGAGAACTTCTG
>DASTET010000710.1:0-9131 GCA_035709445.1 Blastocatellia bacterium
CGCAGGCTGGCTCGATGAATTGAAGCGAGCACGTGAGCATGGAGCTTCATCTGAAATGCGGAGGGTGTGCGCCGAGATCATGTCTCATCACGCTTCTACGAGGGAGCGGCTGTCGATACTGGATCGCTTCTACGCGGAGACGCTCGGTCATATTTCATCAGTCAGGTCAGTTGTTGATATAGCGTGCGGGCTTAACCCGCTTTCGATCCCGTGGATGCCTCTCGATGAATCGGCCGAATATTTCGCATACGATATTTATGAAGAGATGGTGAGCTTCTTGAATCGTTCATTCGACCTGCTCGGCGTGAGAGGCCGCGCCGTAACGTGCGACGTGACGCGGGCGTCAGGGTTTGAGAGGACAGACCTTGCGCTCGTGCTCAAGGCGATACCATGTCTCGAACAGGTCGATAAGAGCGCGGGGGAGCGGCTTCTGGAGATAATAGATGCAAGCCACATCCTCGTATCATTTCCTGCCCAAACCCTTTGCGGGAGGAGCAAGGGAATGGTCGCAAGTTACGAAGCGCGGTTTCGCCGGATGATCGAAGGCAGACGCTCGGAGGTCCGTCGATTCGAGTTCGATACGGAGCTGGCGTTTCTCATCAGCAGGTGATGTAGAGGGGGCGTTGATTTATCACTGCTTTGAATCGACGGCGGCGACGAGCGCGATGCGGTCGGCGCGCGGGCTTATGGCAAGCCGCGTGATGCCATTCAGACCCGCAGTGGAGAAGTCGGCTATCTCCTGCCAGTCTTTGTCTCGCCGCGCATCCCATTTGTACAGCTTCGCCCCGCTCGCCATAATGATCGCCCCGTCAGGCGTCCAGACATAATCTTCGCTCCCGGCCACGGTATGAATTAGCGGAGTGATCTTGCGAGTCCCCGGATCAAGCTCTTTTATGATCCACTCTTTTTCTGAGAGCTTGTGAACAAAACTGAGCCTTCCGCTGCGAGGAATCCTGTGAAGCGAACGGCCTATACCGCTTGCCACTATCTCGGCCTTCCCGGTCCGCGCGTCGGCTATCTGCAAGGTGTTAGGGTTTCCGAGGACGAAGAGCGCGAGCGTGTGATCATCGAGCCACGCGTGATAGCCTACGGGCTTCACGTTTTCAAGTATCAAGGCAGGCTCGCCCCCGCCTGGCGCGAACCGCCAGAGCCGCTGAGTAGAATCGGCTTCCACGCGAACCACCGATATGTGTTTCCCGTCGGGCATTAGCGTCGGCGAGTACTCGCTCTCTTTTGTTTGAGTGACCCGTTCAGTCGCGCCCTTTTCTATATCGTACCTGTATATATCGGCCTGGTTGTCTTCTCTTATCGAAGTAAAGAGCATTCGGCGGCCCTCATCGATAAACGACGGCTGGTTGTCGTAGCCTGCTCTTGCGGTGATGTTGCGTGGCTTTCCTGCTTTGAGCACGCCGTTGGCGGAGCTGATATCGACCAGGAAGATATCGGTCGAAGGCGGCGGATTCTGGCTCAAGGCCGACGACGAAAAGATCGCTATGGCAGTAAAACAGCATAAGAGAATCTGTCTTCGCTTTTTCAAGATCAATTCCTCCTGGCGCGCGGCAAGCCGGGATTATACATCATTTCCCGGTTTTGACAGAGAATATGAACCGCAGAGGACGCCGCAGGTACGCAGAGGATTGATTATTCCTCTGTGGTCCTCTGTGTCCTCTGTGTTTCATATAGACTCTGATCGTTAAGAACTTTTCTTTTAAAGAGAGAACTGCCCCTTACAATTCTCTTCCGAATCATCATCGATAGTAATAGAATTCTGATGGCATCGATATGGAGTCTGCGTCCGGAAAGTAACAGGTCATGATCGACATCCACAGCCACATATTGCCGGAGACCGACGATGGCGCGCGCAGCCTCGAAGAGTCGCTCGCGATGTGCCGCCTATCGGCAGACGACGGCGTTGAGGTTATAGTAGCGACCCCGCACGCGCACGACAGCGTGCATGAAACGCACGACCCGGAAGTCTTGCTCGGCAAGGTGCGCGAGTTAAACGAGCGGCTCCGGGGCCGACCGCGCATCGAGCTCGGGTGCGAGCTTCGCTTTACGCACGACGTAGTCAACCACATCTGCCGCAAAAAGAGCGCGCCCACGCTTGCGGGCGGGCCTTATGCGCTGATCGAGTTCCCGCATTCGGTAGTGCCTCCGGGAAGCCATCGCCCTCTGTTCGAGCTTATGAGCAACCAGATAAGACCCGTTATCGCGCACCCGGAGCGCAATCACATGTTGATGTCGGAGCCGGAGCGATTTTATGAGCTTGTAGAGATGGGCGTGCTCGGCCAGGCCGATACCGGCTCGTTTACCGGGCAGTTCGGCAAGAAGGTGCAGCAGGCCGCTCGGATAATGCTTGAAAACGGGCTGCTGCACATCGTCGCAAGCGACTGTCATAACACGCGCAATCGTCTGCCCGGAATGTCTGCGGCGGTCGCCGCCATAGCAAGCCTGGTGGGAGAAGATTATGCCCGCGCGATGGCGGTTGAGAATCCAAGAGCAGTTGTCGAAGGAAGGCCGTTGCCCGTACGACCTGCGCCGGAGCTGCCAAAGAAGCGCAAGAGATGGCTCTTCTTCTGATCTATTCTGCGTTTGTGAACTCGATCAGCCGGTTCAGTCGTTCCATCGCCCTCCCGCTATCGATGGCCTCTGCGGCCATCTTTACCGCCTCTCCGAAATCACCCGCCTTGCTGCTTGCCACGAGCGCGGCAGCCGCGTTCAACAGGACGATGTCGCGCCGTGGTCCGGGCTTCCCTTCAAGCACATCGAGGATGATGCGAGCGTTCTCTTTTGCATCGCCGCCTCGAATCTCGGCGAGCGAGGCCCGATTGATCCCGAAGTCTTCGGGCCGCACGGTATATCGCTTCAGCTCGTTGTTGTAAAGCTCGGTTATCTTGCTTTCGCCGGAGATCGTTATCTCGTCCAGCCCGTCCGAGCCGTGGACGACGAGCGCACGCGTGCTGCCGAGCGCGCGGAGCACCTCTGCAAGCATGTCGGTGAGATGTTCGCCGTAAACGCCTATGACCTGCGTGTTCGCGTGGGCGGGGTTCGTGAGCGGGCCGAGCATGTTGAATATAGTTCGAATCCCCATCTGGCGTCGCGCGACGGCGACGTACTTCATCGCCTCGTGGAGAAGCGGGGCGTGCAGGAAGCCTATCCCTACTTCGTCTATGCACCGGCCGATTCGCTCGGGCGAAATCTCTATCCTGACCCCGAGCGCTTCGACCACGTCGGCGCTCCCGCACTGGCTCGACACGGAGCGGTTGCCGTGTTTTGCCACGCGAACGCCCGCGCCTGATACGACGAAGGCGGTCGCGGTCGAGACGTTGAAGCTGCCGCTAATGTCTCCGCCGGTCCCGCAGGTGTCTATGAGGGCCTCGCGCTCGGTCCCGCCCATCTCGGCTGCGACGAGCGAGTGAGGACGAACGGCGGCGGCCTTTCGCCTCATGACGCGGGCAAACCCGGTCAGCTCGGCTACGGTCTCGCCTTTCATCCTCAGGGCCGTGAGCAGAGCGCCTATCTGCGCGTCGGAGCATTGCCCGCTCATTATCTGTTCGAGCACCGACTCCGCCTCTTCTACGCTCAAATCTTCGCGCTCGACCACCTTTTTGATTGCTTCGGTAATCGTCATTGCAGGAGAAAACTATCACGACGGCCCGAAAAAATCTAAGCGTCGATCCAAAGCGAGAATAATCACCGCAGTGGATGCAGAGGGTTAGCTTTCTCTTTAAGACTCTAATGGCCCTGCCTTGCATATGGTGGGATTCTGTTATTTCATGTTCAATAAGTTGATTGCCGCCATCACAGGTATAATTTTATGAGCTTGCTTCAACCGGGACAGTTCCTCAAACACTATCGCCTGGTCAGCCGGATAGGGCGCGGCGGAATGGGCGAAGTCTTCAAGGCCGAAGATGGCAAGCTCGGACGTTTTGTGGCTATAAAGCTCCTGCCCGCAGAGTCGTTGCGTGACGAAAACGCGAGGCGGCGACTGCTTCAAGAGGCGCGCTCGGCTGCCGTGCTCAATCATCCCGGCGTAGTCACTATCCACTCGATTGATGACCATGAAGGGCTGGATTTCATCGTTATGGAGTTTGTCGAGGGCGAGAGCTTGAAAGCCGTCCTCTCGCGCGGCGCGATGAAGATCGGGCAGGTCCTCGATATAGGGATGCAGGTTGCGGAGGCGCTTGCCGCCGCGCACTCGCTGAGGATCATTCACCGCGATATCAAATCCGACAACATCCTGCTGATGCCTAATGGACAGGCCAAGGTGCTTGACTTCGGGCTTGCCAAAGTGGTCTCGCCCCTGATCGAGGATATAAGCGAGCAGACCCCGACAAAGATAGACCTGACCGGCGAGGGGGTAGTGCTCGGGACCGTCCCTTACATGTCGCCCGAACAGACCAGGGGCGAGCCGCTCGACGGGCGCTCGGACATCTTTTCTCTCGGCTGTGTTCTTTATGAAGCCGCCACCGGCAGGCTCCCTTTCACCGGGCCAAGCATCCTCTCTATAGCCCACAACATCGCCGTGGTCGATCCGCCGTTGCCGAGCTCGGTCAGGCCCGATCTCCCGCATGAGTTCGACCTGATAATCGAGCGGGCGCTCGCAAAAAACAGACATCAACGGTACGGGTCCGCGCTTGAGTTAGCGACGGCCCTCAATAACCTAAGGAGCCTGTCGACCGAGCGGTTCGTAGCCGTGGCATCGCCGGAGCCGGTTCAGCCGGATGGCGAATCGGAGTCGTTCGTCGGGCGGGAGCCTGAGATGAGGCAGCTCGACGCATTTCTGCGCCAGGCCATAGAGGGCCACGGCCACGTCGTCTTTATAACGGGCGAGCCCGGCATAGGAAAGACTGCTATCGTAGATGAGTTCCTGCGCCGATCTCGCCGCCAGTATCCGGGCCTTGTCTTCGCTCGCGGTCGCTGCGCCGAGCAATACGGCACGGGCGAAGCCTACCTGCCGTTTCTCGACGCCATAAACGGGCTGCTCACAAGTTACGGGCGCGAGCGGACCGCCGCTCTGCTCAGGACCCACGCGCCGACCTGGTGCTTGCAGTTTCCCGCCGTCTTTGTTTCAAGCGGCGTATGGGAGAGCCTGCAACAGGAGACCGTAGGGGCGACCAAGGAGCGCATGCTGCGCGAGATGGGCGACGCGCTCGGGGCGATGGCTGTTAGCCCTCCGATGGTCCTCGTGCTTGAAGACCTGCACTGGGCCGACCCTTCAAGCATCGACCTTCTGCGCCACCTCTGCCAGCGCATGGGCGATAAGCGCCTGTTGATACTCGGGACGTTCCGGCCCGAAGACATAGAGGTGAGCGATCACCCTCTCAAGATGTACAGGCTTGAGATGCAGGCGCACAAGCTGTGCGAAGAGATTCCGCTCGGCTTGCTCAGCCAGGAGCATGTATCAAGCTATCTGAGCGCGCGGTTCTCTCCGAACGCGTTTCCCGGCGAGCTGTTTCAGCTCATCCAGCGCAAGACCGAAGGGCACCCGCTCTTTACGATGAGCCTCGTGCAGTTTCTCGTGGACCGTGGCGACATCGCTAAGGTGAACGACCGGTGGTTGCTCACGCGCCCGCTGTCGGAGATGGATCTCGGCGTGCCCGAAAACGTCCGCAGCATGATTCGCAAAAAGATCGAGTCGCTCGAAGAGGAGGACCGTCGCGCCCTACAGTATGCGAGCGTCGAAGGCGAGGAGTTACTCTCGACGGTCGTCGCGCGCCTGCTCGATGTTGATGACCTCGAACTCGAAGAGCGGTTCGTCGGTATAGACAGGGTCCACCGGCTTATAGTGACGCTCGGCGAAGAGGAGATGCCCGACGGCAGCCTTGCGACCCGTTACCGCTTCGCGCACGCGCTCTACCATAACGTCCTCTATAGCGACCTCGTAAGCAAGCGGCGCATTCTGCTTCACCGGCAGGTCGGAGAGCAACTGGTCCGGCATTATGGCAAACAATCGTATCGCATAGCATCGCAGCTCGCCTTCCACTTCGAGCGCGGGCGCGATTTCGACAGCGCGGTTGAATACCTTATTCGCGCAGGCGATAACGCGACCCGCCTCTATGCGAGCGCGGAGGCCGCCGAACACTACAGCCATGCTCTAAAATTCATCCCGAAGGTTTCCGATGATGACCGCGCGGCGAAGCTCTTGACCATTTGCCAGAAGCGAGGGGCTGTAAACGTTGCGCTCGGGCAGTTCCAGCAGGCGGTCGAGGATTATACGGAGATGCTCGAACAGGCGCGCAAGATGGGCTCTCTCGAAAAGGAATCGGCTGCGCTGAACGCTCTCACTATGTCGCTGTTTTATTCTCATCGCCTCGACGAGATAACCGACCGCGCCGACGAGATACTGCGCGCGGCTGAGCGGGCGGGGAGCGAGGCGCTGCGAATAGAGGCCATGCAGGTGCTTGCGCTCAAGCACCTCGGCTACGGGGAGGTCGCCGAGGCGAAGACGATGCTGGATGATATCGTCCGCAACGCGAGGTCGCTCAATCACCGGACGGTCCTGCTCGTAGGGCTTGCGTGGCGCGGGATACTCCATTTCTTTCAGACCGAGTACGAAGCCGCCGAACAGATGCTTCTCGAAGCCCGCGCCCTGGCGACGGAGCTGCGCGATTCGTTTCTTCTGCTCGAAGGTTATTTCGTGCTCGGCATGGTGCGCGGGAACCAGGGCCGCATATCGGAGGCGCTGGCCACTTTTGAGGAGGGTATGGACCTGGCCAGCCGCTACGGAGACCATTTCTGGGCGCCCCGCATGCCCAATTGCGTCGGGTGGATTTACCGAGAGATGCAGGACTTCGACCGGGCCATCAAGTATGACATGCAGGGCTTCGATATCGGGCGACAGCATAACGTGCTCGAAGCGCAGGCTAATTCGCTTATCAACCTCGGCATCGACTACAGGCACTCGGGCGAGGGCGTAAAGACGCTGGCCGTGTTTCATCAGGTCGAGCGCATATTTGAGCGGGATGCGTGGTTTCGCTGGCGGTACAACATAAGGCTTCAAGCGGGTAAATGCGAGGACTCGCTGGCCAGAGGTGACCTCGACGCCGCTTATGAGCACGCGAACAGATTGCTTGAGACTGCCACTCGATACGAAGCGCGCAAGTACATCGCGGTCGCGCACAACCTGCTGGCTCAAATCGCCGTCGCGCGCGGCAATCTGGTCGAAGCGGAATCCGAGCTAAACGAGGCGCTGGCGCAACTGCGCCTCTATCCAGTTCCCATAGTCGAATGGAAGACCCTTGCTGCTATGGGCCGCCTTCGCTCCCGGACGGGCGACGATCAGGGTGCGCGCGAGGCTTTTTCTGAGGCCGCCCGGATAATCAACAGTATCGCGGCAAACGTTGAAGATGAGGGCCTGCGGACGATCTTCCTGGGCTCGGCCCCTGTGCGAGAAGTGATATCGGGAGCAACACTCACTGCGCCTTGAACGTCTGCCGGATTTACGACTTCAAGAAGAAGATTATGGAGATTAGAGAAAAGGATTCAGAAGGGCCGCAGCCGGGCCAGCCGGGGGATGATCCCGAGTTCGATATGCAGTACCGGGCGGCAGCAAGGCGGGTGAAGACAGGGGCGGCTGCGCTGGTCTTGATGATCCTGGTCGTGGCTGCAATCGGGTATCTGGCATATACGGACCAACAGCCTGCCGGCTCCCGGCGGATTGCGGTGCTGCCGTTCAGCAACGAGCGTCCGAGCCCGGAGACCGACTCTCTTTCGTTAACGCTGGCCGAAGCCGTGATAAACAGGCTCGGTTCGGTAAACGCGCTTCAGGTCCGCCCGCCCTCTTCGATTGAAAAATACGCTAACGCCGGTGTCGATACGCAGAAGGCCGCAAAAGAGCTGGACGTGGACACGCTGCTGGTTGGCAGCTACGCGCGAGACGGCGAGGACTTGCGCGTATCGGCGCATCTGATCGACGTCGCGACCGGAGAGCAGCTCTGGTCGGAGCAGATCGATGTGAAGTGGGACAGGTTGGTCACGCTTCCCGATCATCTGTCTCGCCAGGTCGTAAAGGGGTTGCGCCTGAATGTCAGCCCTGGCCAGTGAGAACCCGCTCGGCAATCTCCGCCGCCGAAAGCGGCCCGCGCAGGTAAGCGGGACGAGTCTTTTCACCGTAGCGCGCCTCGAAAAGCTCATCGCACAAAAGATCGATCTCTCGCTGAAATTTCAGGTCGGTCGAGCGGAACCCGTCGGCTGTAAGAGGTTGAAGGATAGGGAGGCGGACGAGCAGATCATAAGAGTCCATCCAGGCCAGGCAATACTCAAACAGCGCGCGAGAGCCCCGGCCCCTCCCTCCAAATCGCCTGGCAAAGTACGCGAAATTATCGAGTACCGAGCGGTCGCAGACCAGCACGTCTGCGCGGGGGGCTTTCTCTATCTCCATCTGCACCTGCCGGGCTATGATCCAGTGATATGCCTCGCGCGACGCCTGTTCGTTAAGAGGAAAAGGGCATTCTCTTGCAATCTCCGTCAACAGCTCAACCGTCCTGCCTCGCCGTTTTATAACCCCGGCAAGCTCGTATGCGATGGTAGTCTTATTGACTCCATGAGTGCCGACAAGCGCGATCTTGAACAATGCCCACCTCCGTCGAAAGCAAGCATTCTAGCACGAAGAAGTCAGGAGCCAGGAGTCAGGAGCCAGAAGTCAGAAGTCAGAAGCCAGAAGCCAGAATCTGGCCGAGGCTGTTGCTGATTCTTATCATCTGACTTTAATCGAGAGATGAATTGAAAGATTCTGGCTTCTGGCTTCTATCTTTGCTTGTGAAAGTCTCACGCAGGTGAGTATAATTTTGGGTCGCTGACTGTCCTTCTGGCACGAGACAATTTAACATTGCAAGCTTTCGCCTGGCAGGACTTCTATATATTGTACGGCGGAAGAATTACGAGCAATTGGGTAAGGGGCTTCAATCGCAGTTAGGAGAAGAATGATAATGAGGAATGTGGCAGCATATCTGTTCATATCGCTGATGGTGTTATCCCTGCTAGTGCTTCCGGGCCAGTCAGGTTACAACGTAGCGCGCGCGCAACAAGCCGCCGCGCCGCAGCTTAAACGGATTCGTCCCTCGACTATAACGACAGGCGCGCCGATGTTTACCATACGGCTTGAGGGGAAGAGATTTGCCGAGGGCGCC
>DASTET010000711.1:0-2391 GCA_035709445.1 Blastocatellia bacterium
GTCTCGTCGCTCAAGTATGTGCCATGCTCTATCGAGCGTACTCCTGCTCGCACGGCTGCGCGCGCGCCTTCATCCCCGTGCGCGTGTGCGGCAACAAAGATTCCGGATTTACGAGCTTCATCGACAGCGGCAGCAAGCTCCTCATCGCTGAAGACGCGCTTACGCGGGTCCGTATCGGGAAGCCCCGCGCGCTCGGTCGCCATGATCTTTATCACTTCAGCTCCGCGATCTATCATCGCCCGGACAGCACGGCGCACGCTATCGGGACCCGACAGGCCCCCCATCATGTTCTTCAAATTCGGGAAAGTGAGAAAGAACTCTTCGGCAGGACGCGGGCGAACGTGGTAACCGGCTGCCACCACATCTGGGAGGTCAGACACCCCGGCGCGATTAAGCTCGCCTATGCCTTTATCGACGAAGTGGCTCACTCCCATCGAGCGCAATGTTGTCGCGCCTGACCGAAGGGCGGCCCTTGCGGCGCGTAGATCGGTCACATGAACGTGCGCGTCAACGAACCCCGGAAGCAGCCAGCCGCCCTTGAGGTCGATCAGCGTAGCACCGGCAGGGGGCTCCACTTTCGTAGCCTGCACGCTCTCTATTCGCCCGTTGCGAACGATGAGCGTCGCATCTCGCAGAGGCTGATCTGATACTCCATCGATTACATTGGCGTGAGTGATGACGAGGTAATCTCTGGCATCAGACTGCGCCTCGAACGACGATGCGCCAGCCGTTGCGACCGTCAGTGAAAAGATCATGAAGAATACAAGCTTCTCTCTCATAGCGCCCCCACAGTAGGTATTGGGCTTTTTATATCAGGTGAGACCATTCTCCTGCAAAGACCTTATGAACCGCAGAGGACGCCGCAGGATCGCTTCTTCCTCTGCGATCCTCTGCGGTTATTTCGATTCGTCTTCCCATTGACATTCTATCGGCTCAGGCCAATACTTCGGTTCATATGTTATGGCAAGATATAAAATACGGATTTCGGGTGCTGCTCAGACAGCCGGGCTTCTCGGTCGTGGTGGTGATGACGCTCGCGCTCGGCATCGGCGCGAACACGGCCATATTCAGCGTTGTAAACGCAGTCTTATTGCGAGCGCTGCCTTACGAAGACCCTTCGCGGCTGGTAGTGGTCTGGGGCAATAACACGCAAGCGGGCAATCCGAAAAGCCATATTGCAGCCGCCAACTATATCGACCTGAGAGATCAAAACAGCGTCTTCGAAGAGACTGCCGCGTTCCTGGCTTTTACCCCTACGATGTCGCTGACCGGGATAGACGAGCCGTTGCAGGTCACGCAATCGATGGTCTCGCCAAACCTCTTCCCCTTGCTTGGAGCAGTCCCGGCGGCGGGCAGGACGTTTCTTCCGGAAGAAGCGCAGGTCGGGAAAGACGATGTTGTAATCCTCAGCTACGGCCTATGGCAGCGCACATTCGGAGGAAGACCCGATATCGTCGGCCAGCCGGTTACTATCAACGGCATCAATTTCACCGTCGTGGGCGTTATGCGCTCGGAATTTTATTTCCTCTTTCGAAACGTGGATATATGGCTGCCGCTCTCTTTTAACACAAGGTATAACCCGAACAACACGGCGACGAATCGAGCGGCGGGCGCACTTGGCCTGATCGGCAGATCGAGACCCGGCGTCACGCTGGAACAGGCGCGGGCGGACCTCTCTACTATAGCAAGCAACCTCGAACAGCAGTACCCGCAGACGAACACCGGTCTCGGCGTGACCCTTGTCCCGCTTCACGAGCAGGTGACGGAAGAGGTCCGCCCCGCATTGCTCGTCCTGCTCGGGGCCGTAGGCTTTGTGCTGCTTATTGCCTGTGCGAATGTAGCGACTTTGCTCCTTGCGCGCTCTGCCGCAAGGAGAAAGGAGTTCGCCATTCGCACGGCGCTCGGCGCAGCGCGCGCGCGTTTGATGCGACAGTTGCTGACGGAAAGCATTCTGCTGTCACTCGTCGGAGGCGCTGCCGGTCTGATGCTCGCCGCGTGGGGCATAGAGATCATTCTCAGCCTCAGCCCCGCCGGAATCCCTCGCCAGTCCGAGATCGGAATCGACGCCTGGGTCCTTTTATTCACCTTTGGACTTTCGATCATTACAGGCATAGCCTTCGGCATCGCCCCGTCGCTCCAGGTGTCAAGCACGCAGCCCGGCGAATCGCTCAAGGAAGGGGGCCGCGCGTCGGCGGGCGCAACAAGACAGCAATTGCGAAGCATTCTTATAGTGTCGGAGATAGCCCTGACGCTTGTGCTGCTCGTAGGGGCGGGGCTTCTGATTCGAAGCTTCTTCAGATTGATGCAGGTAAGTCCCGGGTTCAGCCAGAACAATATCCTGACCGTCGGCGTCTCTCTGCCTCAAACACAGGGCGGCTCCCCGGCGCAGGC
>DASTET010000712.1:0-8596 GCA_035709445.1 Blastocatellia bacterium
GACCTTTGCAAGAACGGTCTGGGTCCCGCGCGGGCCGAATGCCGACGAGTTCGCGCCCCCGCCGAAGACCGCCGCTGCATCCGATTTGCCCGGCTGCAACAGCACAAACAGTATCAGCACAAAGCACGAAAGTATGTATAAGGTCAGTAAAAAGTAAAACAACTTTAGCTCCTACCTGCTCTCTTTGTAATTGATGATCCGTGCAAACGAATCGGCCTCAAGACTCGCCCCGCCCACAAGCGCGCCATCTATATCCGGCTCGCTCATCAAGCTCGCGATATTGTCGGGCTTGACGCTGCCGCCATAGAGTATCCTCACCCCCTGGGCCACTTCATCGCCAAACTTCTCGCGAACACAGGATCGGATAAAGGCATGCATCTGCTCAGCCGTTTCCGGCGTTGCGGTTCGCCCTGTGCCGATTGCCCATACCGGCTCGTAAGCAATGATGATACGAGACGCCTCTGATAGTGTCAAGTTTTGAAGCCCTCCGGCTAACTGACCTGCGACGACCTCTTCAGCCATACCGGCATCTCTCTGCTCGATCCTCTCGCCGACGCAGACTATGGGTATAAGCCCTTCCCTGAGCGATTCAACCAGCTTCCTGTTGACCGACTCATCGGTCTCGCCATAATAGAGCCTCCGCTCGGAATGGCCTATGATAACGTAACTCGCGCCCGCGTCTTTGATCATCGCCGCAGAGACTTCGCCCGTGAAGGCCCCCTCTCCCTTTTCGGCAGCCACATCCTGCGCGCCGACGCTGATGTTAGAGCCTTCCGTACGGTCCGCGACCGATTTCAAGGCCGTAAAAGCCGGGGCGACCAGGATGTCGCAATGAATGAGCGCGACGACCATCGGCTTCAGCACCTGTATGAAGTCGAGCGCTTCGGGGATGGTCTTATACATCTTCCAGTTTCCGGCTATGAACGGTCTTCGCATGATATTATCCGTTCGCTCCTTTAAATCGCAGCTACTGATTCGACTGCGCGGGCTTTTCGATTCGCGACAACCCTATATTGACGAGCCCGGTCTTTTCATCCTTGAGTACCCTGATAAGCCCTTCGTCCCTCTCTCCCTTATTGACCTCGATCTTCATCACGTCCTTATCGCGCTGGTCGCTGACGACCTTCCACCCGTTGGTCTTGATGGCGCGTTCATAAAAGGCGGCGATCTTATCGAGCGGGTCGCCGGTCTGGAGGATGATCATGGCCGATTGAGTCCCCTGCAACGGTCCGTACTGCACGCTGACCCTTGTGGCCCTGGGATAGCTGGGGAGGTCTTTTATCTGCCCGACATTCATATCGAAAAACTCCGGCACTTTGAACGGCTCCGGCTTAGCGGATGCCTGAGCAGGCTGAGGAGCAGTCTGCCCGGTCGCCGCGCTTTCGGGCGGCTGCGGGGCAGGCGCCGCCTGGCTGCTGCTATTCTGGTTTACCGCCCTGCCATCCCTATCGGTTTGAATGTCGCTATAAGCCGGCTTTTTAGGCCCGCACGAAATTGATAACAGACACAGCATAACAAATGACATTGAAAGAAACTTCATTTGAAACTCCAAAAAAAGCTCTGAACCTCAAAGATGCGCTTCTCACTTATCGGTAAGCGCGGCTACTCCGGGAAGGACTTCACCCGCGAGGAACTCAAGTGATGCCCCGCCGCCCGTAGAGACGTGTGTGATCCGGTCCGCAACCCCCGCTTCGATCACAGCGGCTACCGAATCCCCGCCGCCCACTATCGAAGTCGCACCTGATGAAGCGACCGCTTCGGCAACGGCGCGAGTGGCCCGATCAAAAGGCGGGCGCTCGAACATGCCCATCGGGCCGTTCCAGACTATGGTCTTCGCTTGCTTGATCCTCTCGACAAACTGGGCTGCCGCTTCAGGGCCTATGTCGAGGCCGGCTTCATCGGGTTTTATCTCACTCACGCGGCAGGTGCGGGGCTCGACCGAATCCGGGTCGCTGTCCCACCGCGCCTTATCGACCACGACGTTGTCCGAGGGCAACATCAACTCGACGCCGCGCTCGCCGGCGCGTGCAAGCAGACCCCGCGCGAGTTCGAGCTTGTCATCTTCGACGAGCGAGCGCCCTGTCTCCAGTCCCTGCGCCTTCAGAAATGTGTAAGCCATAGCGCCGCCTATAAGAATCGAGTCGGCAGTCTTGAGCAGGTTCTCGATCACCGCTATCTTGTCGGAGACCTTCGCCCCGCCGAGTATGACCACGAACGGCCGCTCAGGGTTTTCAAGAGCCTGCCCAAGGTAGCGCAGCTCCTTTTCCATCAGAAACCCGGCAGCCGATTTTGTAACGTAGCGGGTTATCCCTTCTGTCGATGCGTGCGCCCGGTGGGCCGTGCCGAACGCATCGTTGACATAAACCTCGCAGTCCCCTGCTAACGCCCTGGCGAACTCGGGGTCGTTCGCCTCTTCGCCGGGATGGAAGCGCAGGTTTTCGAGCATCATCGCCTGACCCGGCCTCAAACTCTCTTCCATCGCGCGAACTTCGTCACCTATACAGTCCGGCGCGAGCGGCGCATCCGACCCGAGAAGCTCCGAGAGCCGCCCGGCCACAGGCTCAAGCGAGTACTTAGGGTTAGGTTTTCCCTTCGGCCTGCCGAGATGCGAGCCGAGCACGAGTCGAGCGCCATGATCGAGCGCATACTTTATAGTCGGCAGCGCCGCTTGAATGCGAGTGTCGTCGCTTACGCGCCTGTTCTCGTCAATCGGCACGTTAAAATCGACTCGCATGAAAACGAGCCTGTCCTTCAGGTCGAGGTCTGTGATTGATAGCTTAGCCATGGGATATTCAGTATCGGATGATGAGCCGGAGGCTTGAGCCGCCCCCGCAAGGACCGCAGCCCAGGCCTCAAGACCGGAATCAAAGCCCCTTCTCGACAAGGAACCGTATGAGGTCGACGACGCGACAGGAGTATCCCCACTCGTTGTCATACCAGGAGAGCACTTTTACAAAGCTGCCGTCGATGACGCTTGTGTAATCGGCATCGAGTATCGAGGAGTGTGAGTTCTTTCGGAAATCTATCGAGACCAGCGGCTCCGCCGAGTACTGGAGTATGCCGCGCATAGGCCCGTCGGCGGCCTTCTTCATCGCCTCGTTGATCTCCTCTTTAGTAGTGCTCTTTTCGACCTCGCAGACCAGATCGACTATCGAGACGTTCGGCGTGGGGACGCGAAGCGCCAGGCCGTCGAGCTTGCCTTTCAGTTCTGGCATGACCAGCCCTATCGCTTTTGCGGCCCCTGTAGATGTCGGGATTATCGAAAGCGCGGCCGCGCGAGCGCGGCGAAGGTCCTTATGCGGCAGATCGAGCAACTGCTGATCGTTCGTGTAAGAGTGAACGGTCGTCATCAGCCCTCTTCTGATCTTGAAATTGTCGTGAAGGACTTTCGCTACGGGGGCCAGGCAGTTCGTCGTGCAGGAAGCGTTCGAGATTATGTGATGCTCGCGCGGGTCGTATGCCTGGTCGTTTACGCCGAGCACGAGGGTGATGTCTTCGTTTTTGGCCGGGGCCGAGATGATCACTTTCTTTACAGAATCATGAAGGTGCTTCGCGGCATCTTCTTTCTTTGTAAACCGCCCCGTCGATTCGACCACTATCTCCGCTCCCACCGAAGCCCAGTCGATCTTATCGGGCTCGCGCTCGGAAAAGACGCGGAACTCGTCGTTGTTGACCTTTATAGTCTCTCCCGTCGCGCGTATGTCCGCGTCGAGATTGCCGAGCACCGAGTCATACTTGAGCAGGTGAGCGAGCGTCTTCGTATCGGTTATGTCGTTTACAGCTACGAAGTCTATGTCGCTGTTGTCCATCGCCGCGCGAAAGACATTGCGTCCGATACGCCCAAAACCGTTTATGCCTACTTTTATTGCCATCTTTGTTCCTCCACGATATTACTTGCTATCGTCAGCCTGCATGAATGATGACGCCGTCCGAAAAGCAACGTATCAAGTTATAGGATGGTCCACACATTGTCAAGAAAACCAAAAATAGAAGTCAGAAGCTCAGAAGCCAGAATCTCTCGCACCATCTCTCGATTGAGGCCGAGTGAAATAATCCGAAACCATCCTCAACCTCCTTCTGGCTTCTGGCTTCTGGCTTCTTATTTTTCAATCAGCGCGCGCACCTTCTCGGTTATGGTCTTGCGGTCGATCCCGTATGCGGAAAGAAGCTCTTCGGGCTTGCCCGACCGTGGAAGCTCGCGAACGGCTAGCTGGTGAACGCGCACTCCGTGAGGTGCTACTGCGCTCGCCACTGCATCCCCGATGCCGCCGTCGGAATGGTCCTCAACCGTCAGTATAAGGCCGCCGGTCTCGTTCGCAGATGCCAGCAGCGTCTCCTGATCGACAGGCTTCACGGAAAAGATATCGATGACGCGGACCTGAATTCCTTCATCCTTGAGCTGGTCTGCGGCGGCGAGCGCCTCAAACAACGTCACGCCCGCGCCGACGATAGTTATTCGGTCACGGTCGCTGCGCCGCACGACTTTCGCCCTGCCTATCTGGAACTCTTCGTCGACCGAATAGATCACCGGCGTCTTGGGCCGCGTCGTGCGGATGTAATGAATCCCGCGACTCGATGCGGCGAGCCGGACCGCGCGCTCCGTAGATACCGCGTCCGAGGGATAGAGCACCGTCGAGCCTTCGATTGCCCGCATCATCGCAAGGTCTTCGAGCGCCATCTGCGACGGGCCGTCTTCGCCTATCGACACTCCCGCGTGCGAGCCTGCAAGCTTGAGGTTCGCCTGCGAGATTGCCGCCATGCGTATCTGGTCATAGGCGCGCGTGAGAAAGCAGGCGAATGTAGAGGCAAAGGGGACTTTGCCCATCGCCCCCAGCCCGACCGCGACCGAGACCATGTTCTGTTCGGCGATGAACTGTTCGAAGAAGCGTCCGGGGTGCGCCTTCATGAACTTCTCGGAATAGGTCGAGTTCTTCGTGTCCCCGTCGACTGCCACGACGAGCGGATTGCTCGATCCGAGACGGGCAAGCGCATCGCCGTAGGCTTCGCGCGTGGCAACCTCCTGCTCCTTCTCGTAAGGGATCGCAGCCTCCTCGCCGGTCGTGTGGCTGGCGGCGCGAGCGGGCGCCGATCTTCCTTCGAGCGATTTCATCCTCAACCCGTCTCCGCCATCGGTCTTGCCCTCAAGCTCGGCAAGCGCCCGCTCAAGCTCTTCGCCTTTCTTGAGCGGCTTGCCGTGCCATCCTTCTTTATCTTCGATAAACGATACGCCCTTGCCCTTCTTCGTAGCAGCAACGATCATCACCGGCATATCGGTTGAGGCTAGAGCCTGGTCGAGCGCCTGCGTGATCTGCTCCAAATCATGTCCGTCTATAGCCAGAGCGTGCCAGCCGAACGCTTCAAAGCGGCGGCGATAGACGTCTATGTCGTGGCCGTACATGGTGCGCTGGCTCTGGCCGAGCCCGTTCACGTCGAGCAGGCCGATGAGATTGTTGAGCTTGTAGTAAGAGGCGATCTCGGCGGCCTCCCATATGGAGCCTTCTGCCGCCTCGCCGTCGCCTATCAAAACGAAGACGCGGTTATCGACCTGGTCGAGGTACTTGGAGTTGATCGCCATCCCGACCCCGCACGAAAGCCCCTGACCGAGAGAGCCCGTTGCGACTTCGACCCAGGGGAGGCGCGGGGTGGGATGCCCTTCGAGGTCGCTTGTGAACTGGCGCAGCGTCATCAGTCGTTCTACGGGAAAGGCCCCCGCTTCGGCCCAGGCGGCATAAAGCAGCGGCGCGGCGTGCCCTTTCGACAGCACGAAGCGGTCATTCGCCGGGTTCTTGGGATCGGCCACATCATAACGCATCGCATAAAAGAAGACCGCAGCAGTAAGGTCAGCCGCAGACATGCAAGAGGTTGGGTGGCCTGAGCCTGCTTCCGACGTGGCACGTATCGAGTGTACGCGCAGCCGGTTTCCCATCGCCTGAAGAGATTGCAATATGTTCCGGTTCATCCTGGCAGGTTGTTCCATTATTTGCTCCTCAAGTCTTAAGAAGATAAAGTTTCATAAGGCAAAAACAGCTTTTGATTTCGCGTCGTTTTGCGCAATGCCGGGGAGTGAGTGAAGAACAGATTCAGCCGACCCGCAGCGCACAGCCCTAGAGATTTCGTTCGAGCTGACTTCATCCCCACTATACACAACCGCCCGCCCGCATTCAACGCATGGAAAGAAGTCAGAAGCCAGAATCTCTCCTGTAGTCTCTCGATTTAAGGCGAATGGAACAAATCGGAATCAGCCTCAACCATCTCCTGGCTTCTTACAACTCAGACTCTTGACAAGCCATGTGCGCGAGCCTACGCTCGGTCTGTTGCGACGACTATGAAGACCGAACCGATCCATTCGGAGATGAGCGCGCCCGCCGCGAGCAGGCGAGCGGCATCCTCTATTTATCAATACCAGCCGCGCAGGGGGCTCAGCATTCCCTGCATAAGCGTGCTCGACCACGAGGGCCGGATCATCGAAGAGCAACAGCGGAGCGTCTTTCGATTCTGCGTCCAGCAGGGTTACGGCGCGGACATAATCTTCGGCGTAGGAACAAACGGCGAATGGAACCGGATATCAAACTGCGAGCGACAGCGGTTGATACAGATCGAGGCCGACGAGGTCAGGCGAATAAACTCAGAGCTTGCCGCGCGCGGCTGTCGAGCGGTCGAAGCCTGGGTCGGGGTCACCTCGCCGGACCGCGAAGAGACGCTCGCCAATCTCGAATGCGCCATCATGGCCGGAGCGGACGCGGCGGTGATCGCGCCGCTTTCTATAGCAAACCTGAGCGATATAATCTCATTCTTTCAGCGAGACGTGAGCGACCTGTTCGATCATCTCGGAACGGCGATACCCGTCTTTCTTTATGACAACGCCGACATAGCAGCCGACCCTCGGATCGCTCATATTCGAACGCGCGATGTGAAGCGGCTCAGCCGACTGCCCTTCATCTTCGGGCTGAAGGTCTCGGCGCCGCGCCGCGTGCTCGGAAACTACACCAAAGGCGCGCTGCACTATAAAGACAAGGGCGGTTTCGGAATCTACGTAGGCGACGCGATGCTGATGTTTCAGGTCTTCAGGCTTGAAGACGGCCTGATCGGTCGGGCGCGCGAATATTGGAACCGCTACCTTCTACTTAACGAGCTGCCGGCAGGCGTGGTCTCAGGCCCGGCAAACGTCTTTCCACGCGAGTGGCAACGCGCGTGGCGGGCCTGTTATGCGGGTGATGAGCGGTTGATGTCAATCTACAGGTCCGCCTTCGAGAGCTTCGGCTCGGCGTATCGCTTTGATGAAGACGGCAAGACGGTAAAGAAGACCATCGCCTGTTTGAAATACTCGCTAAAGCTCGAAGGCGTGATCGCGTCCGACACGGTCGCAGAAGGCACTCGCGCGCTGACCGAAGCCCAGCGGCGTCAGTTCGCCGACCGATTATCCCGTATCAAAGACAGGCTCGCGGAGATGACGGATCAGGTCTGGATTTCTCGCGCTTTTCCGAATGGACAGGATTCGCAGGAATAACAAAGAGGTAAATCCTGTCCGATATTCTCGCTCTAACTCTTCTTTGGCCGCTTTCGACCCGGCCTCAGCAGGTCGCGCGGTATCACCTTAGTGAGCTTGCGTATATAAGTGGGCGTCACTCCGAGGATCGCGGCGGCATCGCGCGCATTTCCCCTGGCCTTGTAGAGGGCGCGAGCCCAGAGCCATTTGAGCAGGGATATTTTTGCCTCGGCAAGCAGCGGTATCTTTATGTCGGAAAGGATGAAGTAATGCTCCTGGTCGAGAGAGTTGATCCGCTTGCGCGCGGCCACGGCGTCTTTTTTCAGCTCAGGGAGCGGGCGGTCGCCTATCGAGGCGTCGACGTCGGAGAGCAGGCGACATGCCTCGACCGGGTTGGTCTTGCAGATGGCCTGGGCGAGCAGCGCCTTGATCTCGACTTCGAGCAGCGATGCGCTCAGGTCCTGTGCTATGTCGAGCGCGTGCCAGAGGACCGATGCAGCTTCGGCCTCGCGGTCCTGCGCCAGATAAAGCCGGCCAAGCGTTCGCCGGGCTTCGGCTTTTTGAGACAGGCTGTTTGCCTGCTCGGCGATCTCAAGCGATGCTTGCAGAGCCTTTTCCGCGCCCTCCCACTCGCGCCTGGCCAGGTGAAGACGCGCCTTGACCTCGTATGTGGTAGCTATCTGAGTGCTGCGCGCGGCAATTCCCTTCTCAAGCGCGAGCGTCACATATTTTTCGGCCCGGTCGTACTCTTTGAGCCACACGAGCGTCGCGGCAATACTGTTCAGCGTCAGGTAGGCGTATTGCTCGTGTCCCATCTGCTCGAATTTTTCGTGCGCGAAGAGCAGGTATTTCAGCGCCGTATCGTACTCGCCTATGGCATTGAGCGGCAGCGCCACATTGACGCGCGCGATTGCCAGGTTATATTCGTCCTGGCACTTGAGCAGTATCTTTATTCCGCGTTCAAGCCCAATCCTCGCCTCTTCGACCCGGCCCATTCGATTGAGCACCGCGCCCAGGCAAAGGTACGCAAGCCCCAGCCTGTAAGCGCGCGATTGACCGGCATAGAGATTTATCGCCTCCTGAAACCGCTCGCTTGCGTCCTCCCATTTC
>DASTET010000713.1:0-3037 GCA_035709445.1 Blastocatellia bacterium
GGAGAGCACGGGCAGTATCTCTTTCCTGTCCAGAGTGCGGGGCGATGAAGCCGCCGCTCGTTTCCGGGTCCGAGCTTTACTCGCCGTGTCGAGCGAGACGATCCCTTCGATATGATCAGCAATCAGACCTAGCTGCGCGTCTCTAAGGAGAATCAACCGCCGCTTTGAAGGCTTCTGTCCTGTCTCCGACCCAAGCTCAAGAACGAGCGTCATCCTGCCGCGAACGCTTGTTATCCCGATCATCCCGTCGGGCGGGCTTGGAAGCGGCGTGAGTCTCGGACAATCGACCACGCCTTCCGTGTGGTCGACTTCTATCGCGAACTTCTCGTCCCCTATGCCGAATACCAGCAGGGACAATCCGCCGGGCGTGCCGCCTTCCGCTTCGCTATGGGGCAGCTCAATAAGCAGCGACTGCGAGAGCCTCTCGCGGTCCTTCTTCGTCTCCTGATGTCGCTTTGTCATTCGGTTCGATGCGTTATACAAAACCGCAAGCTGCCTCGCCTTCCATATATTCAGACCCGGAGGCTCCTGTGCATCAACAGGCTGGGCAGATCGAGCACGAGCGCGACATCCCCGCCTTCGAGGTCGACTGCGCCCACCACCCCTTTGATCTTTCGACCATGCGGGCCGAGAGATTTGACAATAATCTCGCGCTGTTCTTCAAACTCTTCGACTGCCACGGCAACCGGCTTCTCGCCGGAACGGGTGACGAAGATCGGAACGCGGGAGCGCTGCGCGGAACCGTTTCCGCCCTGCTGATGAACGCCCGGAAATCCGACAGCCGCCCATTCCGGCTGATGAAAGACGCGCGCGCCCCCCAGCCCGAGGAGGAATTTCAGCTCGACCATCGGTATTTGAGAGCCCTGCCAGACTATGCTTCGCCTCCCGTCGCGTCCGAGCACATCGCTCGGATCGACATAGAGCAATTCGTTTATCTGGCCGACGTTTATAGCGTAGCGCCAATCGCTCACGCGGACTATGAATGACGAGATCATCACGAGAGTCGTCGGCACAGCAAGCTCGAAGATGGTCCCGACGCCTTTTTGCGATCTCAGACGTATCTCGCCGCCGAGCTCGTGAATAGTCCGCTCGACCGCATCGAGCCCCACGCCCCGTCCTGAGACTGCCGAGACCTGGCCCGCTGTCGAAAAACCGGGGCGGAAGATGAGCCGCAGCGTCTCTTCTTCGGTCAACTCCTCGCCCTCCGAGGTTGCGCCGATCTGCGCCGATCGGCGGCGGACCTCCGCCGGGTCGATGCCCCGACCATCATCTTCAATAGTGATAATCGCGCGCGTACCTTCAAGGCTGGCCCCGATCTTAACTCGCCCGCGTGCGCGTTTGCCAGCGAGCCTTCGCTTATCGGGGGTCTCGATCCCGTGGTCAAGGGCGTTGCGAAGGATGTGATAGAGAGGGTCGGCCACGCGATCGACGATCATCTTGTCGAGCTGGGTCTCACGCCCGGCAAGCTCGACCGTGACCGATTTGCCAAGCTCGCGCGCAAGACGCCCGGCAAGCCGGGCAGCGCGTGTGAAGGTCTGGGCGAGCGACACCATACGAAGCTCGACAAGCCGCTCCTCAAGCTCTATAAACTCCCGTTCTATCCGGCGGGCGCTGAACCGCAGGTCGAACTGCTCTTTTGCGCCGAACCCGGCCACTTGCAAAAAGCGGTCCGCCATCGAGGCGATCCTCTGGACTTCGATGGCAAGCTCGTGGGCCAGCCCCGAAAGCTCATCGATCTGCGAGAGCTCTACGCGCACGCTCGGCGAGAGAGGCTGTAACGACTCCTGGGCGAATGCGGGAGGGAGCAGCGCGGCGGCCCCTTTCACATCCCGCTCCTCCTGTGAAGCCTTCTTGCGGCCCACGGCCCTCAACGCTTCGCCCGCCCTCCGCCAGGGCGAGCGGGTCATCCGGGCGACCCGCGCGCCGTAGGGGTCGAGGATCCTTTTTATATCGGGCTCTTTTATGTGGGTGGCCAGTATCAGCTTGAATGCGACGGCGAGGGTCTCTGAAGCAGTGTCGGGCAGCGTCGTTATGAGCTCGCCTATCTCTTCGAGCCGCGAGGTCAGGGCTCGATACTGGCTATCGAGTATCGTCACTTCAAACTGAACGTAGATCGAATAGAAGGTTCTTCCGGCCTTGAAGTTCTCGTTTATCCGGTGCTGTTCATATTCGGTAAGCAGGCTTCGCTCGCGGTCGGAAAGCCCTATGCTCTCGGTAGAGCTTGCCTCCTTGCGCGAGCGGCTGCGGGCGAGGCGAGTGATCGAGGTCAGAAGCTCGCGCAGGCGGTCGAAATCCTCATCGGTAGCCGTGCCGCGAACGGCGCCGCCTACGAGGGCGGCAAGCCCCGCGCCTGCCTCCTGAAGTCCCGCCGCCAGATCAGGGTCTGAAGTTATGTGACCGAGCCTCAGCTCATCGAGGATATCTTCTATCTGGTGGGCGAGCGACTGGACCTCTGCGAGGTCCATCATCCCGCTGAGTCCCTTCAACGAGTGAACAGTCCGGAATACCCGGTTGATAAGATTGGTGTCAGGCTCACTTGGGCTTGATGCGAGCGAATCGAGGTCGCTGAGCAGAGAGTCGAGGAGTTCCTCTGATTCGGAGAGATACTCGCTCAGTAGCGCCTTATCATTGATCATAAATCTATCCTGAGTGCCGAGGAAGTTTTGACTTACTCATGGCTCAGCAATCTAACCCGACCACTGAAGGCTCAGGGATTATATATCCACAGGCGCGATTAATAAACCTGCGTCGCACGAAGCGCACAGGTCTTTGAATAACGCAGCCTCTCACTTGAGTGGACTGTTTGTGGCGCTTGAGACAATATGATTCGTCTCAAGATCGCGCTTTATGGCGTCGAGTATGCCGTTAATGAACTGGGTCGCTTCAAAGGTCGAAAACCGCCGGGCGATTTCGAGCGCCTCGTTTATTATGACCGTCTTGGGGGTCTCGCCCTCGTAGAGGAACTCATAGATTGCGAGCCTGAGTATGTTCCTATCGACGACGGCCATACGCGAGATGCGCCAGTGCTCGGCCCGGC
>DASTET010000714.1:0-4598 GCA_035709445.1 Blastocatellia bacterium
CACGCGAGCGTAGCGGCGGGCGACTTCGCCTTCGGGGTTCTTGATGATCTCGTTCACCTGGGTATAGGTCAGGCGCTCGCGGCTGTGTATCACCGAAGGGGTGAGATGGTAATCGACCGTACGGCCCGTTTTATCAAGCTCCATGATGGCCGACATCGTGAGCCGGTCCACGCGCGGGTTGAGCGAGCATATGCCGTTCGATAGCCTCTCGGGCAGCATAGGGATCGCCCGCTCCGGAAAATAGACAGAGGTCCCCCGTCGAAACGCCTCTTCGTCGAGCGGGCTTCCCTCAGTCACATAGTGGCTCACGTCGGCGATATGGACTCCGAGCAGCGATCGCCCGTTCGGCAGCAGCTCAAGCGATACCGCGTCATCAAAATCGCGCGCGGTCTCTCCATCGATTGTTACGGTGACCAGTTCGCGCAGGTCGACTCTGCCGCTCGTCTGATCTTCGGTCACGCTCTCGGAGATGGCCTCGGCCTGCGCGAGGGCCGGGGCGGGAAAGACATGCGGCAGGTGATGCTTTCTTATGACGATCTCTATATCTATTCCCGGCGTGTCCTCCGCCCCCAGAACCTCGATCACGCGGCCCCACGGGGGACGACCGGCGACCGGAGGCCGCGTGATCTCGACGTCGACCACTTCGCCGTCCGATGCGCCGAGAGTATCTGAGGGCGCGATATTGATCTCGTATAAAAACTTTTCATCAATGGGCGAGACGAAGCATTCGCGGCTGAGCCTTATGAACCGCCCGACCACGGTCGGGCTTGCGCGGTGCAGCACGCCCTCCACGCGGCCATCGCGACCGCGCCCGGTCGTGCCGATGACGCGGGCTATGACCCTGTCGCCGTGCAGCGCCGCGCCCATCGACCGCTCGCTTATATAGAGGTCGCCGGTCGCGCGCTCGCGCTCGTCATCGGGCACGACGAAAGCGTGGCCCGAACGAGTGCCGCGCAGCGTGCCTATGAGAAGCCCCGTCCCGGGCTTTCGCCAGTAGCGCCCGCCTTTTGCCGTTGCAAGCCCGACGCGCGCGAATTCTGCGAGATACTCTCTGAGCTTTTCGGTTTGCGACGCGGTGAGGTTGAGAGCGGCGGCAAGCCGCTCGACAGTCACGGCGCGGTCGCGCGACCGTGGCAGGGATTGAAGCACTCGTTGCGGCGAAAGATCGGTGGTAAGCAAGAAGACCCTCTATAAATTAAAATCAGATTGACACTCTTTGCGCCCGCTGATTAGTATATCTTCACATTTGCGGATGTGGCGGAATGGCAGACGCGCAGCGCTCAGGACGCTGTGGGAGCAATCCCGTGGAGGTTCAAGTCCTCTCATCCGCACCATTTTTTGTCTGCATCGAATCATTCCCGCGCCCCGTCTTTATTCGCTGTACATTATACAATTCGAGTTAGTAAGCTCTAAGCGGAACTGAAGAAAGTTATATGCTCTCGATACGAGCAAAGCTGACGCTCTGGTATCTCGGCATAGCAGCCGCGGTGCTTTTCGCCTTCGCCGTGGCCATCTATCTCTACCTCTCAAACGGGCTGCTGACGGCGATAGACACGTCGCTTCACAACCAGGCGGCTCGAATAGCCCGCGCCGTGGCCCACCCGCTCGAAATCGAGGATATGAACCATTCAGGCGCATTGATGCTCGCGCCGCAGTTCGTCTCCATCGTAGATAAGAACGGCGAGGTGAACGATCAGATTATCGACCGCGAAGGACACGAAGTCCCGGTGATCAGTGCGTCGCTCGACCGTGCGGCGAGAGAGTGGCAGCCTCAATACGACGAGGTATCGATCTCGCCCAGCGAAAACGCGCGGGTAATCACATGGCCCGCGCGCGACGAAGAGGGCGAGCTGTTTTTCGTCGTCGTGGGCCAGTCTCTCAGGGAGCTGCACCAGGCGCAGAGACAGCTTCTCATCCTGCTCGGGATTTCAAACCCCATTGCGCTGCTGCTTGCGTCGCTCGGCGGTTTGTGGATAGCCAACAAGGCGCTGAGCCCCGTAGACCGCCTCACGCGAGCCGCCGAGCACATAGGGCGAGGCAACCTGAGCGAGCGCGTGGAAGAGACCGGAACAAGAGACGAGATAGGCCGGCTTGCGGCCACTTTTAACGAGATGATAGGAAAGCTCGAACAGGCATTTCAGCGCGAGCGAAGGTTCACAGCCGACGCATCGCACGAGCTGAAGACGCCGCTCGCCATCCTTCGCGGCGACATAGAGGTCGCGCTGCGCCGGGACCGCTCGCCCGAAGAGTACAGGCGTGTGCTCGCGTCGAGCCTCGAAGAGATCGCGCGGCTCACAAAGCTGACGGACGACCTGCTGACGCTGGCCCGCTCGGACGCGGGCGAGACGATGCTTGAGATGGGGCCTGTCCGAATCGACCGGCTCGCCCGAGAGGTATCGGATTCGCTTGCCCCGATGGCCGACTCTGCCGGGGTCGCATTCGATTATCAAGTCCCCGATTCGATGGTCCTGATCGAAGGCGACGCAAGCCGTATAAAACAACTGATCGTCAACCTGCTCGACAACGCGATCAAATATACGCAGCCGGGCGGACAGGTGAAGCTCGGCCTCATGACCAAAGGCGACTCGGCGATACTGGAAGTCTCAGACACGGGTCGAGGCATCCCGACAGATGCGCTGCCCCGAATATTCGAGCGGTTCTATCGCCAGACCGATCCGCAAGATTTGCGGGCTGACGGGTTCGGGCTCGGCCTCGCTATATCGAAATGGATAGTCGATGCTCATCTCGGATCAATCGAAGTCCAGAGCAAGGTCGGAGTCGGCTCGCGCTTTACCGTCCGTCTCCCGCTTGTAGAGAATTCAGAAGCCAGAAGCCAGAAGCCAGAATGAAAGGGACCGGCTTCGAAATACGACCGGGCGCGGCGCCAACCGAGATGATTCTTTAGAGATTCTGGCTTCTGACTTCTGGCTTCTGAATCAAAGCTTTCCTGTGATACGATCTGGCCTGATGATGGCGGCCCGATACCTCAACAAGCGATGGGTACAGGTACAGTGCGACTCCCAGTGCGTCGGTCGGCTTGCGCGCGAGCTGAAGGTATCCGATCTGATCGCCACGCTGCTTGCCAATCGGGGCATAACCGAAGTCGAAACAGCGCACAAATTTCTTAACCCGAAATTGAGCGACCTTCACGACCCTTTCCTCATGCGCGACATGCGCGAAGCAGTCGACCGCGTGCTCAGAGCCGTCGAGCAAAAAGAGAAGATATTGATCTACGGGGATTATGACGTAGATGGCACGACCTCGACCGTCATACTGAAGAAGGCCCTGTCGATAGCGGGGGCCGATGTCCATTACTACATACCTGAGCGATTGAAGGACGGATACGGGCTTCGCGAAGACGCGATGGAGCGGGCAAAAGAAGAGGGCTATCACCTGATCATTAGCGTCGACACCGGCATCCGAGCGCGCCAGGTTGTAGAGCACGCGCGCAGTCTGGGGCTCGACATCATAATCACAGATCATCATCTGCCGGAAGAGGGCCTGCCGCGCGCCCACGCCGTGCTCAATCCGAAACGGACCGATTGTTCCTACCCTGATAAGAACCTCGCAGGCGTCGGCGTGGCCTTCAAGCTGGCGCAGGCGCTGCTCACCGAAACCGGTTACGCTCGCTACGTCGAATCGTTCATAAAGATCGCGGCCATCGGCACGATAGCCGACATCGTCCCGCTGATAGGAGAGAATCGCGTCATAGCCAAGTACGGGCTGCTGGGGCTGGAGCGGCCAAGCAATCTCGGGCTCCGCGCCTTGCTCGAAGTGGCGGGCATCGCCAACAGGCCGATAACGAGCTTCGACGTGGGGTTCCGCATAGGCCCGCGCATCAACGCGGCGGGTCGTATGGCGGGCGCAAACGCCGTCGTCGATCTGTTCGACGCGACAGATTTCCAGACCGCCATGCAGATGGCGCTTTCGATGGACCATCAAAATGCGGCGCGACAGCAAGCCGAAGCCGACATACTCGCCCAGATATTTGCCGAGATCGAGCGCAACACCGATATAAGCAGCTCGCACGTCGCAGTGATCGCAGGCGAGGGCTGGCATCGCGGGGTGATAGGCATAGCCGCGGCAAGGGTCGTCGAGCAGATACACCGCCCCACTATAATAATCTCTATCGAAAACGGCATAGGACATGGCAGCGGTCGCTCAATCCGCGCATTTCATCTTCTGGACGGCCTTAGCACCTGCGCCGAGCTGTTCGAACGCTTCGGCGGACATTCGCACGCGGCGGGGCTGGCCGTTCGCGCCGAGAACGTAGACGAGCTGAGGCGGCGGCTCAATGAGCACGCGCGAAAGGTGCTCAAGGAAGAAGACCTCATACCGATCATCGATATAGACTACCGGCTGCCGCTCAAGCAGGCCACGCTCGAATTGATGGAAGAGCTGATGCAGCTTGAGCCGCACGGGCCGGGCAATCCTCAGCCGGTCTTTGAGACTCAGGGCGCGCAGATAGTCTCGGCCCCGCGCGTGTTGAAAGACAAACACCTGAAGTTTCGCGTCCTTCAGGGAAACCGATGGCTAGATTGCCTATGGTGGGGCGCGGGCGCGCGCGCCGCCGATATCTTTCCCGGCGACCGCGTCAG
>DASTET010000715.1:0-6423 GCA_035709445.1 Blastocatellia bacterium
ATCATCTCTACCTGCGATCTCTACTCTTTTTCCCAGATAAAATAGCCTTTGACGTTCCCTGACGCATCCCTGTCAGCTTCGATGCGCGAGACGACGACCGCGTGGCCATACTTCTGGGCTATGGCATTCCTTATTCTCTGATCGTTGTCTTGCAACTGGTCAGGTATCACCTCTTCGCGGGTAATATAAAGCGGGCGGTGTGCGGCAGGGTCAGGCGCGCTATCGCGATTGACAAAGAGCCAGGTGGGCAAGGCAAAGATAAAGGCCAGGATCAGAACGCACATCAGGTCGTACTGCCAGCTCCCGCGCTCGTACGACCAGAAGAGCACCTTCTTAAACGTGGTCAGAACGATCTTCACCGCTTTACCTCAACAGGCTGGCTGATGCCTACGATGTGGCCATCGCGCATTTCGATAATCCTGTCGGCACGCTGGGCTGCTTCAGGATTGTGCGTGATCATAACTATTGTCTGTCCGAATTCGAGGTTGAGATCGCGAATCATATCGAGCACGATCTGAGAGTTCTCGCTGTCGAGGTTCCCGGTCGGCTCATCGGCCAGAAGAATAGCGGGACGATTGATTATCGCGCGTGCAATCGCCACGCGCTGCTGCTCGCCGCCGGACAGCTCAAGCGGTTTATGATTAATCTTGTCCTCAAGCTTTAATAGCCTTAGCACGTCGCGCCTTCGCTCAGGGTTGCCGCCGTTGCGGTTCCCGCTAGTGTAGATTCTCTCAGCCAGCTTGAGATTGCCTTCGGCGGTCAGGGTGGGAAACAGATTGAACCTCTGAAACACGAAACCGATCTTTCGCCTCCGCAAATCGGTCCTCTGAGCATCGTTCATCGCGGTTAAATCTTCACCCCCGATAATCACCCGGCCGGAGGTCGGTTGCAGCATGCCGCCAATAATGTGAAGCAGCGTAGATTTTCCGCACCCCGAAGGGCCCATTATCGCGACATATTCGCCTTCGCCTATTTCCAGGTCTACTCCGCGAAGCGCCTGCACGTCTACCTTTCCGACGTGATAGACCATCTTCAAGTCTATGGTTTGTAATATCGGCTTAATCAAAATATTCTGACCTCAAATAAGGAACTATGTTCGGCTATCTTCTTATTCGTAACTGAGTGCTTCTATCGGGTCGAGGTTCGCGGCTCGAAATGCCGGGTAGAGCGCGCCGATGATCCCTCCCATCAGCCCTATCAGAGCGGCGAAAAACAACCATTTGAATTGCAGGTCTATCGTAAGTCTCGTAGTGGCTTCGATGGCGAACTTCGCGATTATTGAGATTATGAACCCGACCGCTACGCCCAGCGCGCTAATAAGCGCGGCCTCTTTCTCTATGACCGAAACGATGAATAACTTTGACGCGCCGAGGCTCTTGAGGACTCCTATCTCTCGCGTCCGCTCGATGATGGTTGTGTACATAGCGAGCAGAATGACAAGCGTGCTGATTACCACGGCGAGTCCTACGACTACGTCCAGGAAGATTTCGACCGCCCGTATGCCCTGCGAGTAAAGGGCGGGGAGGTCGCTCGTCAGCAACACATTGTTGCCAGGATAAAACTGTTGGAGCGTGCTCTTTACCTGCTCGGCATTTTCAGGGTTTGTGGTGCGCACGAGCACGAAGGTGCAGTTTTCCGCGCCCCCCATAAGCTGCTGCAAGGTGTGAAGCGGTATCTTAACCCTTGCCAGCACGGATGGCTCATATATCCCCACGACTTTGAACTCATGACCGAGCACGGTGATCTGGCTGCCGACCGAAACGGGCTGTCCGTCAGAGCCCTTGTTGATCTCGGTATAGTGACGGTCGACTATCGCCTCGTATTGAGTCGAGGGAGAGCGCCCGTCTGACAACGCACGTCCTTCGACAATTTTGAGGTCGGTCACCCTTACGAAGCTTTCGAAATCGATCCCATCGACGAACTCGAAACCGATGCCGCCCGGGCTCGGCTGAACCATCTCACCGACAGGCGAGACGGCGGCGACCCCGGGAACGGGCGGCTTTGGCTCGATGTCGGGTTCCTCGGCAGCGGGTCTTACTCCGTTTATGATGGCGTCGGCATAACCCGCTGGCAGCAGCAAAGGATTTGCGCCTGTGACAAACCCCAGATGGCCGGGAGGGAAGAAACGAATCTCGGCATCCACATTCGTCTGGCGTTCGACCGAGTCCCGCATCGTGCCGCGAGCGAGCCCGACGACGAGCACGACGAGGATCACTCCGAGTGCTACTCCGATGATGCTGATCCCGGTCCGGAGCGGACGCTGTTTTATATTGGCTAGGATAAGGTTGTTCATCTCATCGCTAGGGGAGGTCTTGTTGCAGATGACGGCCCGGCGCTGCCTGCATCTTGCGTGGCGCGTCAAGGTCGACTTCCTTGAGACCTTCGGTGTTCTCAAGGATAAATGTTGTCCCAGGCAAATCGAGGTTTACTTCGACCGTCTCTTTTTCAAGGGTCAGCTCGATCCGGTAGCCGTCATAGCGGCGGTCGACGACTACCCTGGCGGGCCACTTGCGGCCTGTCCCCGGTATGGTGAACCAGTCGGAATAGATTATGTCGCTTGCGACCTTGCCCCCGCCGTTCTCGAACGTCTGCTGGCGGACAAGGGGCGTCTCTTTCTGTGTTCGGTCGAACCAGAACTTTCTGCGCAGCTCGAGAAATCCCCTGTCATTTCGCTCAAGCACATAAAGCACATAGTATGTCCGGTCGACGCGATTCTTTTTCTTCACGGACCGGCTATCGATATCTTCCTGACGGACCTCTTCTCTAAAGATCTCGGTCCGATCGTTTGCAGTCGTCGGCTTTATAAGAAATGCATCGGTCACGTGCTGGGGTCGCATATTGACGAGGCCGCCTGCGCGGGCGATCTCAGGGTCTTTCATGTCCTTCAGCTCGTTGACATCGAGATGATCGAGATCGCTCAGGTTGCTGCCATGAACGAACCGGCGCTTGTCGGATGGATAATAAATAGCGAGGCGGAATTGCCGTCCATCGCTTACCATATCGGCCACGCGCGCGCTGATGACCGGGGCTTTGACCTGCATTCGAATATTTTCGGGTCGCTGTAGCCGTATGGCGCCGTTACCCTCCGGGAACTCTTCTGCTTTTGTCCCGACCCCGGTGAAGTAATTGCGGACGAGCACGCCTGCCTGTGCTGAAAATGTCTTTACTTCGCTGTAGGAGTTTATACGGTTAACGAGCTCTTCGGTTGTGACCGGTTCCTGTATGGGAAGCACTTCGGCAACCGTTACCTTTCGCACGCAACCCGACGCGAAAATAGTTACAGCAGCAATAATGAAAGTGAGGGAAAGTAGTCTCTTCA
Organism: Blastocatellia bacterium; assembly: GCA_035709445.1. Taxonomy (GTDB): domain Bacteria; phylum Acidobacteriota; class Blastocatellia; order UBA7656; family UBA7656; genus DASTET01. The sequence continues at coordinate 3,320 of DASTET010000715.1, forward strand.
CTATAACCAATTCTCCACTACAAAGAGTACCAGATGGAGGCCGCATCTGCTTCTTATGTAAAGAAAAAGGTTAACAAAGGAGAGGAATGCTTGTCAACGAACTCATCCTAGCAGAGCCGCCGCGCCCGTGTCAATTGTCAACGCCTCCACGGCCATACTGTTGTCACCTTGAGAGAATTCTTAGCGATCAAGATCTAAAAAAACACAGAGAAATAAAGATTCTCCTCTGTGTCCTCTGTGGATATTTCGATCTTGATCGCTAATAATCTCCCTGTTAAAGCGAGAACTGAATGACCCTGATCAACCGGGATATGAATGGCCCAGCAGTGCCTCACGATTGCATGGCTACTCTCTGAGGATTTAGTATTCAGACGAGGTGCAGTTTATGGCGAAGTTGAGAAATGCCTTGAAGAACGTAGAACAACAGCCTGCGAGGTTGTTCGATGAGCCCGGGGTGGAGACAGTCGCCACGACCGGCAATGCCGCTACCGAAAGACCGCTCGCCGACCGCATGCGCCCCGAGTCCCTGGATGATTTCGTCGGGCAGGAGAAGCTCATCGGCCCGGGACGTGCCCTCAGAAGGATGATCGAGCAGGACCGGTTGCAGACTCTCATCCTGTGGGGCCCCCCGGGGACCGGAAAGACCACGCTCGCGCGTATCATCGCAGAACAGACATCGGCGCGATTCGTCCCGTTCAGCGCGGTGGTCTCAGGTATCCGCGAAGTCCGCGAAGTCATGGCCGAGGCTGAGATGTTCAGAAATCGAACCGGGCGGCGAACAGTCGTCTTTATCGATGAGATACACAGGTTCAACAAAGCGCAGCAGGACGCGTTTCTGCCCTTTGTCGAGGCCGGGACTATTATCCTCATAGGCGCAACAACAGAGAACCCTTCGTTTGAAGTCAATTCGGCCCTGCTCTCGCGGTCGAAGCTCTTTGTCCTCGAACCTCTCTCTGCCGAGCACCTCGTACAGATAATGAAAAACGCCGTCGATGACAGCCAGAAGGGATTGGGCGAGCTTTCGCTCAAGGTGCCGGATGAGGCTTATCGCGCTATCGCCCTTTATGCGTCAGGAGACGCGCGAATCGCGCTTAACACCCTTGAGCTTGCTGCTTCGATAGCAGAACCAGATGATAAAGGGGGCCGTCACCTGGCCGAAGAGGTCCTGCGCGAGGCGATGCAGCGGGCGGCGCTAAGGTATGACAAGGCGGGTGAAGAGCATTTCAACCTGGTCTCGGCTTTTATCAAATCGATTCGCAACTCCGACGTCGATGCCTCGCTCTACTGGCTAGCCCGGATGCTCGAAAGCGGCGAAGACCCGCTTTATGTCGCCAGACGGCTCGTTCATCATGCCTCGGAAGATATAGGTCTTGCAGACCCGATGGCGCTGGTCCAGACCGTAGCGGCAATGCAGGCCACACACTTTATCGGGCTGCCCGACGCAAAGCTCGCGCTCGCTCAGGCGACCATTTACCTCGCGCTTGCGCCCAAGTCGAATTCAGTCATAGAAGCCTATATGGCAGCCAGCAAGGACGCGCTTGAGACAGAGCGCGAGCCTGTCCCCCTCCATCTTCGGAATGCGCCCACCTCGCTTATGAAGTCGCTCGGATACGGAGAGGGCTACAAGTATGCCCATAGCTATGAATCGGGTAGGGCTGAAGAGATGGAGTGTCTGCCCGAAGGATTGCGGGGGCGACGATATTACAAACCCTCAAAGCGTGACCATCCTGCCTCAGGCAAATTGAAGAAAGGAACCTAATATGGCTGAAGTAACGGTCGTATCGAGCGAGAATCTCAAACAGCACATTACAGCAGGCTCGCACAGCTTCTATGCAGACGAGCCTGCGCATCTAGGAGGCGAAGATGCCGGCCCGGACCCATATTCTCTGCTGCTTGCTGCGCTCGGCGCTTGCACGGCGATGACGGTCCGTATGTATGCCAAACGCAAAGAGTGGCCGCTCGAAAAAGTAGAAGTCCGGCTCGTAAACCAGCGCATTCATGCCGTGGATTGCCAGGAGTGCACGTCTAAAGACGGCTTTATCACAAGGATCGAGCGGTACATAAAATTCTTCGGGCCTCTCGATCAGGAGCAGCGGGCGCGATTGCTTGAGATAGCCCAGCGCTGCCCGGTTCATAAGACCCTGGCGGCGGAAATCTCGATCAACGATTACTTGGAAGAAAGCCATGCCGAGCAAGACAGTCGCAATTCAGACCAGCAGTGACAAGCAGGTGGTTGATATCACCGCTCGAATAGAGAATTATCTGGGACAGACCGGCGTGGTCGAGGGTCTCTGTAATATCTTCGTTACCCACACTACGGCGGCTATAACCACCGGCGAGGCCATAGAGGGGACGGATGAAGATCTTATGGAAACCCTTGAACGCATCATCCCTCAGATAAGGTTTCGCCATGCGCATGACCCATCTCATGCTCCGGATCACATGATCTCTTCTATCGTGGGGGCAAGCCTTTCTGTTCCTGTTCGCGATGGGAAGCTGGCGCTCGGCACATGGCAGCGCGTCTTACTGGTCGAATGCAACGGTCCGAGGACGCGCAATGTCGTAGTGACTGTGGTTTCTGCCTGATATAATTCGCCGCATGCTTATCCGGGGCTTACTAGAAAGGGTCAAAGCCAGAGCCTTCGTGCGTGACCTGATCGGTACGTCAGGCGTTGTCATTTCGCTTCTGGGACTCTTCTTCCTCGTTTACGGGATAATCGATTATCTTTTCCAGCTTTCCCGACCGGTTCGTCTGGGCATCGCGTTTATCGCCGCTGTATCAGCCTTCGCCGCCATTGCGAGGACGATCCACACCGCTCGCCGTCGCGACATCCTGTGGGCGGCTTCAGAAGTGGAGAAGGAGACCGGGGCCTTTAACAACGAGCTGGTCGCCTTTGCCGAATCTTACGATCACCCCTCTTCAATAGCCCCTTATATCCGCGAGCGGCTTGAGGCCGCTCTCTCAGTCAGGCTCTCCGCGCTACGCTCCAATCAAGTAGTCTCGATACGCCCGTCACGCCCGGCCTTGATCTTATTCATGCAGGTGGCTGTAACATATGTTCTCCTCGCGGCTCTCCTGCCCGGTCCAGTCAAAGAAACATTCG
>DASTET010000716.1:0-2829 GCA_035709445.1 Blastocatellia bacterium
CCGAACCCGGACAGCTAAGAAACGAAACCGACACGACCTATTTCACCGTGGTCGACAAGGATCGCAACGCGGTCTCTTTTATCAACAGCATATATGAAAACTTCGGCTCGGGCATCGTCGCGGGCGAAACGGGCATCATTCTACACGATCGCGGCGCGGGGTTCTCGCTCGATCCTAAACACCCGAACCGTTTAGAGCCTGCCAAGCGCCCTTTCCATACGATCATCCCGGCGATGGTGATGAAGGATGGGCGGCTCTTCATGTCGTTCGGCGTAATGGGCGGCGGCGTCCAGCCGCAGGGGCACGTTCAGGTGCTCGTAAACTTTATCGACCTTGGGATGAGCCTGCAACAGGCGATAGAAGCGCCGCGCTACCGTTACTTGAGCGGCAATCGCGTGTTGCTCGAAGATGAGATAGGCGAGCCTGTCATCAAACGGCTCGTCGATAGAGGCCATCGGCGCGTAAGCGAGGCGGGCCTGTCGATGGGCGGAGGACAGGCCATCGTGATAGACCCGGCAAGCCGTACGCTGATGGGCGCGTCCGACCCTCGCAAAGACGGGCTGGCGCTCGGATATTGACCGGTATTTAGCTATGTCGGAAAAGACGCGGGCCAAATCTTCGGATTCGAAAACGCGACCGGTCTCGCTCGAAACCGGCATTGGCCGTATGCTTTTCGGCGGCGAAGAGATGTTGACCGAAGAGCAGGCCGCCAGAAAGCAGGAAGCGCTCAACTCGTTCAAAGCGGCCTATGAAGCGCAGATGCGCGGCGAGCTTGACGAGGCGGCAGAGCTCTACAGGCAGTCGATAGAGACCTACCCGACCGCCGAGAGCCACACGTTTCTGGGCTGGACCTATTCATTCATGGGTATGCTCGACGAAGCCATCGAGCAGTGTCATCGCGCGATAGAGGTTGACCCCGATTTCGGCAACCCGTATAACGACATCGGCGCGTACCTTATAGAGAAAGGCGACCTGACGGGTGCGGTCCCCTGGCTCGAACGCGCAAAAGGGGCGAAGCGGTACGAGTCCTATTTCTACCCTTACTTCAACCTGGGGCGGATATACGAGGCGCGGGGGAAGCTGTTCGAGGCTATGCGTGAATACAGGGCGGCAATAGATCTCAACCCAAATTATGTTGCCGCCATCAGAGCTTTCAGAAAATTGCAGGGCATGCTTAACTGAAAAAGGAGCCTGATCGATGGATGGTATTAATCCCAGAGGGGGATGGATAGAGGTAATCACAGGAGGGATGTTCAGCGGCAAGAGCGAAGAACTGATCCGGCGAATTCGCCGCGCCGAGATAGCCCGCCAGCGCACGCAGATATTCAAACCCGCTATCGACACCCGCTTTGACGAAAAACGCATAATATCGCGCGATAATCGAGAGCTGGACGCAATAGCCGTCAGCACCGCCGCCGAGCTTCGCGGCAAGGTCGTGCTCGGGGTCAAGGTCATAGGCGTAGACGAGGTGCAGTTCTTCGACGACCACATCGTAGAGGTCTGCATGGAGATGGCCGACGCGGGCGTGCGGGTCATAGTCGCCGGGCTCGATCAGGATTACCTGCGCCGCCCTTTCGGGCCTATGCCTCACCTTCTGGCCGTGGCCGAATACGTATCCAAGATGCATGCCGTATGCGTGCGGTGCGGCAGCCCCGCCCACTACACGCAGCGCGTGGCCGGCGGCAACTCGCAAATCGAGATCGGCGACGGCTCGTATGAGGCACGCTGCCGGATGTGTTATGAGCCGTACCGGGCTGTGGTGATCGCCGATCAAAGCTCCGAACGAGAGCGCGAGACCGTTGGGGCAGGCACGGGGGTCGAGTAGCGCGGGAAGCCTTTCGCCGGTTAACCAATCACCGAATCTTCGACAATCACGTTATGAACGTATTCGAATTGACCAGACGGCTGATCGAGATACCGTCGATCAGCGGCAGCGAAAAAGAGGTGGCCGGGTTCCTGGCCGATTACCTTTCAGGCGCGGGCTTCGATGTTGAATTGCAGGAGGCCGAGCCCGACCGCCCGAATCTTTATGCCCGGCGCGGAGAGCCCGATGTCGTGCTCTCTACGCATACGGACACGGTGCCGCCCTACATGGAATTCAGAGAAGACGATGAGACCATATGGGGGCGCGGGGCGTGCGACGCAAAGGGGTTGATCGCGGCGATGGTCAAGGCCGCCGAGCGCCTCATCGATTCCGAGGTCTCGGATTTCGGGCTGCTCTTTCTCGTAGGCGAGGAGGCAGGGAGCCAGGGCGCCGTGGAGGCGAACAAGATTCCGAATCGGGTGCGCTACCTGATAAACGGCGAGCCGACCGAGTCGAAGCTGGCCCTCGGCTCGAAAGGCTCTCTGAGAGCCACTCTCAGGGCCAGGGGCCGCGCGGCGCATTCGGCCTACCCCGAGATGGGAGAGTCGGCCATCGAGAAGCTGCTCGACACGCTAAGCGATCTTCGCGCCGCGAAACTGCCCGAGGACGCCACGCTCGGCGCTTCGACTCTGAACATAGGCCGAATAGCGGGCGGCGTCGCCGCCAACGTCATACCGCCCGAAGCCGAAGCGGAGATACTGCTCAGGGTCGTATCCGAGACGGGCTCGCTCAAGCGCATCATCGAAGAGACGGTCAGGGGCCGCGTGGATGTCGAGTATACTTTCGCCTGTGACCCCGTCTTTACCGAGCAGCTCGACGGATTCGAAACGGCGGTCGTCGCTTTCACTACGGACATCCCCAAGCTCACGAACTGGGGGAGGCCGCTTCTTTACGGCCCCGGCTCGATACTTGACGCGCATACTTCGAATGAGAAAATTCTCAAGAGAGACCTGGCGCAATCCGTG
>DASTET010000717.1:0-6065 GCA_035709445.1 Blastocatellia bacterium
GCCGATGATAATCTTTGCGGTCTTCGGGTCGACCACGATCTCAAAGCCGAGCTTTCTGAGCTGCGCAATCGTTTCCTCAGACTTATCCGCGAGCCAGACCTGTATCTCGGCCTTGCCGTTTCGCACGAAGCGGGCTTCTTCAGCCGCAGGCTGTTTGCTCTTATCCGCCAGTCGCCTGACAAGCGCGGCAACCGATGGATGGAGCTTCGCCTGTACCCGCTGCCGTTTCTGCTCTTCGGGCGAAATGGAAGCGTCTATCGAACCTGTAGCCCCGATTCGCGCCTCATCCTTTTCCACCCTCACTCCCGGCGGCGGCGGCGAAGGCGCTGGCATATTGGCCGGCATAGATCCCGGTTTTCCGCCCCCCCTACCGTCGCCTACACCGCTACCCTGGCCTACACCGCCTGTGAAGGTTTGCGCCGGCTGCATACGAGCGACAGTTCTTGCGTATGAGTTGCCGTCTTTCTTCGAGCCGAAGACGCCTTCGTGGCTCACGCCTTCGGGCATCTCGACGGGGACTTCTATGCGGCGCGGCTCGCCGCCGTCGGTCACCGTCATCTCTTCGACCGCGACGAACGAGGTGAACTGAGTCATCAATCGAAACTCAAGACCAAGCTGCGTGATCGCTTCTCGAATCTCTTCGCGCGAGTTGCCCTGCTGCACGCCGTTATAGTCCTGGCTCATCAGGTCATCGATCCGCGCGCGGGCCCAGAGCGTGGCGAGCACGCTGCTGCGCGGCTGGCGCTCGGGCAGAGTGACTGCAATCTCGCGCTCGAAATCGCGCCCCCCCATCTTGCCTCTGAGCTTGATTGTGCCGCTGCCGCCTGCCGTATAGCGGCCCTTCAGTATGACCGGCTTTGCGCTGAACAGGTCGGGGATTCGTTTTGGATAAACGTCGGCCACCGGTAGCCCCGCCCAGTCTATAGATACGTCGGTGAGAAGCGGGCTGCGCACCCGCTCGTGAAATCTCCTGGCCGCCGCCGACCCGTCATCGCTAAGCGTGACGTATTCGACTTCGCCGCGACCGTGCTCGGCCATCTTATCGAGCAGAAAGCGATTCACCGAGCTGCCCACGCCGAACGAGAATACTCGCGCGTTCGAGTGCTTTTGAACTTCGGAAATGATCTCAAGATCGTTGCCCACGTAGCCGTCCGTCATGAAGCAGACTATGCGGATGTGGTCCTGCCGGTCCGAAGGATCGAGCGCCGCGCGTATGGCTTTCATCATCTCGGTTCCGCCTCGCCCTGTGCGCGAGCTAAGAAACGCCTGGGCTTTGCTCAGGTTCTCGCGCGTTGCGGGTACGGGCTCTGGAAATAGGATGTGGGTGTCGCCCGCAAAGGTTATCAGGTTGAACGTGTCCTGCGGATAGAGCCCGTCGAGCGCATGCTTTATGGCCTCCTTTGCTTTCTCTATTGGAAAGCCCGACATCGAGCCCGAAGTATCGATGACGAAGACGATCTCTTTCGGAGTGACGTCTTCGGCGGTGACTCGATCGGGCGGCTGAAGTATAAATGTGAAGAAGCCGCCGCCCTCGGAGCGATGTGTGAGCAGCGCGTCTTCTACGCGGCGGCCCGCGACATCGTACTTGAATATGAAGTCCTTGTTAGGTATCTCGGCGCGGTTCTTCAACTGTACGAATGCGCTGTGGCCTGTTGGCCGGTCGATGACTACTTCGTGAAGCGTCGATTTTATCGAATCAATAGTGACTCCCGCGTCGAGCGCGACTTCGATAGATATATCGTGACCTGCGCGCGTGCCTTTTGGCGCGACGGGCGGCGTGATACGCGAAGCGTCGGGCACTCGATTCGTATCAGGCGACCACCCTCCACCCTGTTTGCCTGTCGGCGTGCCGGGAATGTAGCGCGGCCCGACGACCATCGGGAAGACGAATTCGTATGAGCCGTCTTCGTATTTGAGGGTCTCGACATAGCTGATAACGATTCGGACCTTCTCGCCGGGCATTATGTTCGCGACCGACTGCGTGAATATGTTTGGCCGTTCCTGGTCGAGCAGGCTTGCGACGTGGCCCGCCGCGCGCGCGGCCTCATAAACGGCCCGCGCTTCTTCGCGCCGCTTTATTCGCCCGCGCACAGTCCGGTCGCCCACGCGCATGGTCATATCGTCGACGGCGGCGTTTTGAGGCAGCGGGAAGGTATAGACCGCTTCTATCTTTTCATCGAACGGGTTCTCAAAATCCTGTGTGACCACGACCCGCGCGATAAAGCCGCTTATCTCGGCCTTCACGTCGGTGTGTTTGAGAGGGCACAGCCCTGAGACTTCTCCTTCCGGGCTGAGTATGTGAAGCGAGCCTTCCGTGATTCTCCCTGCGGCGTTTGCGACAAATCCCGATCCAGTCTTCGATGCGACCTTTGCGACGACAAGGTAGGTCACTATTAGCGCCATCGATAGCAGCGCGAAAAAAAGAGCGAGCCTCCGTTGCATAGTTTCCTCCTGGGCCAGCGCAGTTCTCTGGTCGATGGAGTTTTGAGTTTTATGGATTGGTGACGCGGAACCTGTAAGTTAAAGTCGATTACTCAAAACATCGATCTATATCCGGCCCACACATCTTTAGATTGCGCGCAGCACGGCGCGCGCTGGACCCTGGTACGTTCGGCGCCCATATACTTAGACACCCGATCTGCGTCCGGGTTCCAAATTCTCTACGTCGACAGAACGCGATCGGGGTAGAAGCTTGCAGAGAAAGGCAACCACAGATGAAGGCCGATAGTCACGGATTCTCTCATCTATATCCGTGTTCATCTGTGTTCATCTGTGGTTATTCACAAAACGAAAGCGGTAGCGAGGCTGCCTCGCTACCGCTCCTGTATTGGTCCGGCAATCGGACTTAGAAAGTGAACCGCGCGCCCAGTTGAAGCTGGAACGGATCGCCCGAGTTGTTGTTCAGCAGCAGGCTGCCGAACCGGGGATTACCCGGCCTCTGCTCGACCGTCGAAAGGAAGTTCGGGTTGGTGGGCCTCAAGAACCCGCAATTCAATTGGGCCGAGCTCGCGCAGAAGTTAGTTACATCGAACCCGGCAAGCTGAATGTTGTCGAGGTTGAAGGCGTTGAACATCTCAAGCGACAGGATCAGCCGCCGGGTCTCGCCGAGCGCGAACCGCTTCTGCACGCGGAAGTCCAGGTCATACGTCGCCAGGTTGCGGAACATATTGCGTTCGAAAGGAACTCCCGGAGATATGTACGGGCGGTCGTTGCCGTTGCCGTCGCCGTTCGGGTCGAACTGCGCCAGGCTCGCATCGATAGGACGGCCCGACCTGATGCGGATTGCGCTCGAAACGTCTATGCCGTGAGGCAGGAAGAAGACCGGGTTGACGGTGAACTGATGCCGGCGGTCCAGGTTCGACGGTCCGTACTCCGGCTCCAGATTCCGGGAATCGACGTACTGCACGCCGCCCGCCTCGCGCTCGTTGTCCGTGCTCGACAGCGCCTTCGACAATACGTAAAAGGCGCTGAACTGGCCCCAACTGCGCTGAAACTTCGTGCGCAGCGTGAGCGCGCGATAGAGCGATTTGCCCGACGACTCGCGCACCTGTATCTGGCCAAGCTCCGGTATCGGGCGAGGGCCAGCCGCGCTGCCGTAGAAATTTCTCAGCGTCGGATCTGTCGCCGCCGGGCGAACTATAGGCTCAGGAAGGTTCACATCGCGGTTCTGCTGAAGGTGGACCGTCTTTATCCAGGTGAAGTCAGCCCCCACGGTAAACCCTCTGTTGATCTCTCGCTCGACGCCGATTCCTGCCTGCGTCGACTTGGGATTCTGATAGTCTTCAGCCATCAGGATCGGGGCAATCCCGAACGTGTTCGGGTTGCGTCCGAACAACACGGCAATCTGTCGAATCTGCTCGGGCGAGATTATGGGCAGGTTGTCGATGGGGAAGTTGTTAAGGTCTATGCCGATCAGCCTGAGCTGCTTGTAGACCGTGTTTGCTCCCGAGACCGAGCTGCCGGGTCCAGGTGTCAGGCCGGGGCCGAGCTGGATCGAGAGGTCGCCCGCCGGGTCGCGGAAGTTGTTGAACGGAGCCGCCAGCAGAAGCGCGGGCGTGCGGGAATAATATACGCCGCCAAAACCACGAATGACGGTCTTGGTGTCGTTGAGCGGATCCCACGCGAACCCGAACCGGGGGCCGAAATTGTCGGCGTCATCGAATATCTGCGTGGGGTCGAGCTCGTGGCCGGACGGGAAGCGGAAATCCCTGATCAGGTTGATCAGGTCGTTATTGCCAAGCTCGGGGTCGGGGTTATACTGGGCCTCCCACCTCAGACCGTAGTTGATCGTGAGGTTCGGGCGAATACGCCAGGAATCCTGTCCGAAGAAAGCGAGCTCGTTTGTGGCGAAATTGGCCTGGAGATTTCCTATCTGCCTGAAGTACCTGGCGGAGGAGTTGTCAAACCGGTTCGGCGTAGGGCCGCCGAGCGACAGAGTCTCAAGCGCCGAGGCCGCGTTGCTGCTCAGAGTGAAACGGCCGAACTGGTTGAAACCGAACTCCTGATCGACGAAGACGTGGTTGTACTCTCCGCCGAGCTTGAAGGTGTGACTCCCGCGCGTGTAGGTGATCGCATCGGCTATCTGGACGCGCCAGTCATACTGCGTGGTGGGCAGGAAGCTGACCGTGCCGAAACGGCCGAGGCCGGTCGTGCCGCCCGCTTCGACTGTCGGCTCCGCAGAGTTCGAGAGGCGTGGACGCCTTTCGTGCGAGTACTGGGCCCGAAGCTCGTTGACAAGTGTAGAGGTAAAGAAGCTCGCGAGCTGGCCTACGACAGTGTGGGTCCTGTCCTGCTCGGTGCCGTTATTCGACAGGGCCGAGTTATTAGTCGGAAACAGCGGGACGCCGTTTGAAGCGGCGTTTTCGGCATCGTTATCGCTGAAGTTGTACCTGACGTTAAAGCGATGGTTGTTATTGATCTCGTAATCGAAGCGTCCGAGCAGCGCTATCGCGTCATTGGTCTGCTCATAAGGACCTTCCAGCGAGCGATAGAAGTTAAAAGCCTCCACCTGGTCCGGCGTAGGTACGAACCCGGACAACGCGGAGAAGAAGACTTCGCGGTCCTGGCGCAGGCGCTGCTGTTCGTAGGAGGCGAAGAAGAACGCCTTGTCCCTCTTTATCGGCCCGCCTATCGATCCGCCCCATTGAAGCTGCGTCGGCGCGGCTTTAATGTCTCTCATCTCGCGCTGGCCTGTGATCGACGCCTGGTTGCTGAGGCTGACCTCAATCGCGTCAATGAAGTTGTTGTCGAGCGAGAGTTTTTCCGGGCGGCCCAGGATGAAGGCCGAGCCGTGGAAATCATTCGTCCCCGACTTGGTCACTGCGTTGACGATGCCGCCGGTCGAGCGCCCGAACTCTGCGCTGTACCCTGAGGCGACTACCTGAAACTCTTTGATCGATTCCTGCGGCACGGTGTAAGCATTGTTCGACCGCTCGCCGCCACGAACGCCTCCGAAGAAGGGCTGGTTATAATCCGCGCCATCTATGTTGACGTTGGTGTGGATTCCGAGCTGGCCGGAGAGTGAAATCTGCTGGCGTCGCGGGTCGACCTGCGCGCCCGGCGTAAGGGTGACGAAATCCTGAAAGCGGCGACCGTTTATCGGCAGATTCTCGATGGCGCGCTCGTTGATCACGGCGTCGGCCTCAGACCTTGTGGTCTGCACCTGGATGGCCCCGGCGGTAACGTTGACGACTTCGGTCACGCCGCTTGCGCCGAGAGTTATGTTTATGTCAGTCGTACGACCGACAACAACCTGAACGTTGTTGACCGTGACCGGGGTAAAACCGTTCGACTCGGCAGAGACGTTGTAAACGCCGGGCGGCAGCAGCACGACGCGGTAAAGCCCGTCATCGGTCGACTCGGTTGTTCGCTGGAGACCTGTCTGAGTGTTGGATACCTTGATCGTTGCGTTTGCAATGGCGGCACCCTGGCTATCGGTCACCGAACCGGCAATCTGTCCGGTGCTGGCCTGCGCCTGCCCCATCGCAGGGATTGCGCTCGTAGCCAGGCAAAGCGCCAGCATCAATGCGCATGTCATCTGAAAAGGGGTATTTCTCGACATATTG
>DASTET010000718.1:0-3504 GCA_035709445.1 Blastocatellia bacterium
CGTGCCTGCTGGCGGTCGAGCATTTTCGCCCCGAAGCGATAACCATGCACCCGAGCGCTGACGCGAGGTTTTTCGACATCCTGGGCAACCTTCTTTTCGCCCAGGTCTTTATAGGGATAGTAGTGATGGCCCTATCGCATACTCTGAACCAGGAGAGACAGAAATCCGACCGGCTGCTGCACAACATCCTGCCTCACAGCGTGGCAGAAGAGTTGAAGGTTATGGACCGCGTCAAGCCGCTCCATTATGAGAGCGCGACCGTACTCTTCACCGATTTTGTCGGCTTCACACGCATAGCTGAAGGGATGAGCCCCGAAGAGCTCATCGAAGGGCTGGATAAATGTTTTCGAGAGTTCGACCGCATAGCGCGGCGGCACAATGTCGAGAAGATAAAGACCATAGGCGATTCCTATATGGCCGTCGGAGGCATACCGCAGGCGAACAGCACACATGCAATCGATACGGTGCTGTGCGCGCTCGAAATTCAGAGCTTCATGTCCGATATGAAGCAGGAGAGGGCCGAAGCCGGAAAGCCTTCCTGGGAGCTTCGGCTCGGAATACATTCGGGCAGGCTCGTTGCCGGTGTGATAGGGCAGGAGAAGTTCGCCTATGACGTATGGGGAGACACCGTAAACACGGCGAGCAGGATGGAGTCATCAGGCGTGGCAGGCCGGATAAATATATCGATGACGACCTATGAGATGGTGAAGGACTTTTTCGTCTGCGAGTATCGCGGAAAGATCACGGCCAAGAATAAAGGCGAGATAGATATGTATTTTGTCAGCTCGATAAGACCGGAGCTTTCAAGCGACGGCGACGGGAGGAGGCCGGGCGAGAAGTTCTACGAGCTTTATGAGCGCGCTTCGGATCGAGGGTCGGTCAGAAAGAGACTGGCTCGCGGGTAGCCTGTCTTCCTGCTGTCCGGTATAATCCGCAGCCGTACCCGGCTTACCGGAAACAATCTGATTGATTACTTTCATGACTAGAACTGCAAAAGCGAGCTACACCCGCATAGAGATCAAACCGGCGCTTACATCGCGAGAAGAGAGGGATTTTCTTGAGTTGCCTTACAGGCTGCATGGCGATCTCAAGAACTGGGTCCCCCCGCTCAGGATCGCGCAGAAAGATATACTCAACCTGAGGCGGCATCCGGTCTATAAGACAATCGATGCGGAAAAGCTCATCGCGTACCGTGGGGGCCGGCCGGTGGGGCGGATAATGGCGATGATAAACCATGCCTATAACCGGTTTCATAACGAGAGGGCAGGGTTCTTCGGTTTCTTCGAGACGATAGACGACTTTGAGGTGGCTCGAAGCCTGCTCGATTCGGCGCGAGATTGGACAGGCAAGCGAGGGGCAGAGATCATACGCGGGCCGGTGAACCCCTCGACCAACTATGAGTGCGGATTGCTTGTCGAGGGTTTCGACTATGAGCCTGCCGTCATGATGACCTACAACCCGCCCTATTACGGCGACCTCATCGAGCGGTATGGTTTTTCAAAGGCGATGGACCTCTATGCATACGAGGTAAAGGAAGAGTCATTCAAATCAACCGAGAGGATAAAGCGTGTTGCCGACCGCTTGAGAAGCAGGGATCGTATAAGCGTTCGCCCAGTGAACCTGAAGGATTTCAAGCGCGAGGTCGAAATCGTCAGGAAGATATACAACGACGCGTGGAGCAACAACTGGGGGTTCGTGCCTGTGAGCGAAGAAGAGTTCGAGCACCTGGCAAGGGACCTCAAGCAGATCGTCGACCCTCGAATCGTTCTTGTTGCGGAACAGAGTGACGACGCCGGATCGGAGCGTCGCCCTATCGCTTTTATGCTTGCAGTGCCGGACATAAACCGCGCGCTCAAGAAGGCGAGGGGCCGGTTATTTCCTTTCGGGTTGATAAAGCTGCTATGGCACTCACGAAAGATCGATTCTATTCGAATAATCATCATGGGCGTTGTAAAAGCGCACCAGAGCCTGGGCGCGGCAGCCGTACTCTACGATGAGATTTACGAGCGTGGAACGTCGAACGGGTATGTCAGAGGAGAGATGAGCTGGATTCTCGAAAACAACACGCTTATGAACAGGGCAGCCGAAATGCTGGGCGGGCGAATATCGAAGACCTACAGGATATACGAGATGCCGCTCATATCGCGCCATTAAACGTAGCTCCCTATCGATCAAAGTCATAATAACGACAGAGGACACCGCAGGGTCACAGGGGGTTGATCCTCCCTCTGTGTCCTCTGTGGCCCATAGGATCTTTCTCGACCGGGAACTCGACACCACAGGAATCGGTGCAGACTTCTGCTTTTCATCTCTGTTCGCTTCTGGAATAATTTAGTTCTGCTGGCTGAATCTGAATCGCTTCAGCATAAAAGAAACAGGGAGCAGGCTGTATGCGCGCGAAACATTCCAATTCATCACGTTTAATCTTTTCTGCGATATCGATCTTTCTACTCTTCACGGTCTGTCTCTCGACGGCCCATACTCAGTCGGGGAAGGGAATGGGATCGGGTCGTCGCACGGCCACGCTCAATGTGATAGTTCGCGCGCCGGAAGGAAAGATCGTCACGAAAGAGCACTTCGATCTGTATGATGACGGAATCCCGCAGGAGATCGAAACATTCTCGCGACTCGACGCCGGGTCGAGGATCGTACTGATGGTCGATTCAAGTGTGAGCCTTAAAGCCGAGGTTGCGGTCTTGCAGAAAGGCATGCTTGCCCTCAGAAACGAGCTTTACGAGGACGACCAGATGATGGTGGTCGGCTTTAACGAATCGGCTGAGATTATCGAGGACATGACGGGCGACCTGGCTTCGCTTCAGGCTACGCCGGCAAAGATAATTCGAAAGGGCTTTCCAAACCTCTTCGACGCGCTTCTGGCGGTTTCTGATTCGCTCGCGCATCAGGCCAAGACAGGGATAGAGAAGAGAGCCATAATCCTGATAAGCGACGGCTACGACAGCGAAAGCAAGACGAAATTCGACGAGGCATTGCGCGCGCTCCAGGACGAGAACATCGTCCTTTATGCGATAAAGACTGCCGACCGAACGCGCGGCGCGCTGCTCCGAGATAAGCCAAAGCCGCCAGCCGCGCTCGAAAAGCTGACCGTGGGGACTGGCGGGGCAATATTCACCTTCGAGAAAATCGAGGAGGCTGCAAAGTTGATCTCGGACGATCTCAGAAAGAACTGGTACAGGCTCGTCTATATACCGGCGGGCATCAGCACGATCAATGACCGCAGACTGCTCATCATGTCTCGCGAGAAGGATGTCGAGCTTCGGACGAAAGGGTCACATCCGGGTCGTTATCATTGAGAGCAGGGTCAATTCCATTTTCGCTCCAAAATAAAAAGGCACCGGACTCATCCAGTGCCTCTTGGCCCCTCAGGTTGTATCTTGCGAGCATCGTTGGGTGGGTGATGCTCTAAAATATGCCAATTTATTAGCAATGCTTGTGCCAGAAACGCCCCGGATTGATGCTCACCTTTATAAATGCTGATTATACTAA
>DASTET010000719.1:0-5072 GCA_035709445.1 Blastocatellia bacterium
AACTTGCTGCTGGCCGACTCTTTTGGCTTCAGCCGCAAAACGATGAGGGCCTGATCGGTCTTTGATCGGGGGCGCACGACGGCCCCTTCACACCGGTACATCACGGTCTGCTCATCCGCCGCCTGAAAAGCGAGCGCGCCGAGGACCATCTGCCTGCTGCGCGAGCAGGCGGCAAGGTACTGGCGGACCTTGTCTGGAGAGGTGGTTACGAGGCTTGCGAGGTTGCGCCCTGAAATCTCATCCGCGGGCAATCCGAAACATTCGGCCACAGGGGGGTTGCAGGCCAGTATGTGACCGTCGCTCGTCAGCAAAAGTAATGGTTCTGGAAGCGCCCTCGCCAGTTCGAGAAGGTGCTCAGGGGTCACTCTTCGGCGTCCCCCTTGAAATACTCCCTTCCTTTACGGCCCGCGGACTCAGGAGTCGGCTTCAGGTAGAGGACCACCCTGCAACCAGGACTTCCCGTGGCTATCGTCTCCTGCAATTCGACCTTTGCGTACCCGAGATTATCGGCGGCTATCGAGCCGAAGACGTTTGAGGTCATCATGCACATAGCCGGTCGGCCATAGACCTTTTCGGCAAACGGGCAGACCCTGTTGCCCAGAACTATCTTTTCCTCGTCCTGCTCGATGATATAAAAATCGCCCTCGATTCGGCGTTTCAGATCGACGAGCACATCAGCAACCTGATTGCGATCAAGCTCTGAGACGCCCATCGCCTTTCTGTAGTCTCTGTCGATCTGGCGGCCCATCCTCTGGCCGACTACGCTGATGAATCCCGAAGCCTCTTCTAACCCGACGACATCTTGCAGCGTTCCCGATAGCTCCCTGATCAGCGTGCGCATAAACACGTCGCGTTCCAGGGGGACATCAAGTTCTTTGGTCGAGGCTTCGACCTTTTCAGGCTTGTCCATAAAATTGCCTACCCCTCTGATTACAATAGCGCAAACCCTGCGCGTTCATGTCATGCGTCCACAAAAACCCGGCAGTTAAATTATACTCAAACTTCTCATAATGTATAAACGGCAGCCTTAGAGGAGGGGCTAAACCACTCGGCTTCCCGCGCTCAGCGACGCGCCATCAGCGATAAGGCCATGGCCAGACCTATAAAGATCACCGCCCGGCGGACGAAGTTGCGGCCAAGCCTTCGCGCGAGCCCGGCCCCGCCGAACCCGCCTGCGACGGCCCCGACGGCCATCACAATGGCCTCGGCCCACTCTACCGGCCCCTCCAGCATAAAATAGAACGCCGAGACAAGATTTATGCACATGGCGAAGAAATTCTTCAGCCCGTTCATCTGGTGTATATCGGTGAGACCCAGCAGCCCGAGCGCCGCGAGCATGAGGATGCCTATCCCCGCTCCGAAGTAGCCGCCATAAACTGCTACGAAGAACTGGAAAACCGCCGCCCCTATCCACCACACGCGACCGGGTTCGGAGACTGCTTGCTCGCTCGAGATCTCTTTCCCGGCGGGCCGTACCCTTCTCGTGATGCGGTCCCCGACGGCGAACAGGATCGTGGCAAACAGGATCAGGTAGGGGACCAACACGGAAAATGTGCGCGAGCTTGTCGCAAGCAACAGCGCCGCCCCGGCCAGACCGCCTATGATCGACGGCCCGGCGAGGGCCGCCATCCAGCGACCGCTGCCTGCTATCTCGCGGCGAAACCCTATCCATGCTCCGAGCGAGCCGGGCCAGAGCGCGACCGTATTCGTCACGTTCGCAATCTTCGGATCGAGCCCTAACCATATCAGCACGGGGAAAGATATTAGTGTCCCTCCGCCCGCCACCGAGTTGACCATCCCCGCAACAAACGCGGCCCCGAATATAATCAATCCTTGCCACATATTTATAGTCTGGCGAGTCTAGCGAGTCAGGAACAGTCTAGCGCGTCTAGCGAGTCGTGCGTCTAGCGCGTCGTTTTCAAGACAGACATCGCATAAATCGGGTATTGCATAGTAATCAATATCGTCAGGAGCGGGACGCGCCAGACGCGCCAGACCCGCTAGACTTATCTTATCCGGTCGATTGTGTGTGCTTCGTCGGCCCCGGCGGGCTCGTTTCCTGCCGCCCGCGCGTGCTCATCGATGAGCAGCTTCAACATGGCTTCGCGCTTCTCGTACAGTCGCCTGTGAGCGCGAGCGCCGTGTCGGGCGAGCGCGTATGAAGTGATTATAGGCAGGGCGATAGTAGAATCGAGATAACAAACGACGGCATCGGGCAGCCGGTCGGGATCGATCTTACCCCAACTGACCGCCTCGCTCGGAGTCGCGCCCGATAGCCCGCCTGTGTCGGGACGGGCGTCTGTCACCTGCAAAAAATAATCATGGCCCTTCTCTTCGATCCTCAGCACCTCCTGAATCTGCGGCTCGGTCTGAAGCACGAAATTCTTCGGGCTCCCGCCGCCGAGTATAAAGACCGCGCTCTTTCCGCCCGCGCGCTTGGCCGCGAGCACTATCGATGCCGTCTCGTTTACATCGGCAGTCACGTCGAACCGGAGACGGTTGCCCGCGAGCGCCTTCGCCGCAACGTTCATGCCGATTGAGCTGTCGCCGGGCGACGAGGTGTATATAGGCACCGCCGCGTCATATGCCGCCGCGAGCACGCTCTTGCGCCCGAGTCCGAGGACGCGCTCGCGCTCGGCGACGTATTTGCCGCACAGGTAATGGAACTCGGCGGTGCTCATCTCGCGCTGGAACTCTGGCCCTTCGATAAGCTTGCGATAGAACTCATCGGTCGAAAGCAGCACGTCGTACTCGAAGAATATATCGTAGATGCGCACGACCCCCTCTTCGCGAAGCACGACGTCGGATATCTGCGGGTTGCCGCGATGCATGTGAAGCCCTATGCCGAAGTGGGTGTCGTGGTAGAGGTTTGCGCCCGTCGACACTATCCAGTCGACGAACCCGTTTTCGATGAGCGGTATGATTGCCGACATCCCGAGACCGGCAGGCGTGAGCGCGCCGGTCAGGCTTAGCCCCACAGTCACATCCTCTTCGAGCATTCGCTCGACGTAGAGCTGGCAGCCCTCGCGCAGCCGCGCGGCGTTATAAGCAAGAAATGACGTCTCTACAAGATCGGCCACGGTCATCGATCCGGTTATCGGTTGCGGATCGATCCTCGCCCCGCCGAGGTAGTTCTGTTTGTGTGCCATCATCACCTCATTTCAATCCTGTCCCGTATGAAGATAGGGTCTTAGCCGGTCGATTATTTCGGCAGGCACTCGTACCGACTCGAAGCTCTTGCGGCTGACGCAGGCTAAAACGACGTGGCCTTCGGCAACGAGAGCCGACTCGTTCTTCTTCGTCACCTCGAACCTGAGCGTGAGCGACTTGTTGCCGAACCGCCCCACGTAAGCCGAAACCTCTATGAGGTCGTCGAGCAGAAGAGGCTTGCGAAAATCGAAGTGTATCTGCACGCGCGGAAGCCATATATCGAGCCGGTCGAAGACCTCTGAATAAGGCAGCCCGACCGAGCGGAAAAGCTCCGTCTCGGCGATCTCGAAAAACCGCAGGAACTGGCCATAGTATATGATCCCCGCACGGTCTATATCGCTCCACCGAACGTGCTCTTCTATGGTGAAACGTTTGTGCATCGGTCTCCCTCTCGAAGCGTCGCATCTCGATTCTAAGCGATACAACCCGGCTTGTCATCTTCGCGGTTAAGCGGGCCGGTGTCGCGCCGCATATCCAAGTCACGCATGAACAATTTCTGTAAACAGAATCGCCCGGTGAGTTCGCCCGAAGGCTCAGGGCGCAGAAGACAAGTGGTAGGCTCGTTTGTCTACAGAGGGGCCGTCGCCGAGTTGCAGCGGGCCTGCGAAAAAGAGGGCACATCCGCCGCCGCTCACCTGCATCTGGGCAGGGCCTTTATCGGTCTGAACAAGTATGACGGGGCAGAAAAAGCTCTGGTGCGAGCCATCGAAATAGGCGGGGCCGAGGTGATCGAAGCGCACAGATATCTTGCCACGGTCTGCATAGAGAAGGGCCAAAACTCGCGCGCGACAGACGAGCTGGAAAAGTACCTGCTGCTCACCCCGAAGGTTAAAGACGCGGACCGGATTGCGCGGCCAGACGCCCGTGCGGAAGTAGCCGCGATCAGTCGACTTCATACGCTACTACGCTGATGGTCTCATAGAGCGAAGCGGCCTGGGCTTTTGACGGCGGCCTGGAAGGAATATCGAGCACGCGCACAGTAGTGACTCGGCCCCGCCTGCGTACAGCTATCTCATCTCCCACGCGAATCGTGTGGGCGCTTTTCGCCCTTGCCCCATTGACTTTTACCGCGCCCGCCTCGCACATCTGCTGCGCGAGGGTGCGGCGCGGCTCAAGCCTGCTCATCTTTAAGAATAGATCAAGTCGCATAGTCAGGGGTCAGGGGGCAGGGGACAGGGGGCAGGGATTGTTCGCCTATCGTCCCTGATCCTTCAAAGAATGAATCCTTATTCTTTGGCATAGTGATTATCAGCTCCCTGACCCCCGACCCCTGACCCCTGCCTTATGATCAGAACAGGTCCTGTATGCGGAGCTGCGTGTCAGCGTTTTTCCATGCGGCTTCGAACTCTCTTTGAACGAAGACGGACGAAGCCGTTTTGCCCTGAGCCTTCAGGCCCTCGACAAGCCCCAGAAGCGAGCGCCCGCTGCGAGGGTTCTTTTCGAGGTCGGCCCGAAATACCTTTTCGGCTTCGGCGCTCTCGCCGTTTAGAAGCAGGACCGCGCCGAGCGCCTCACGCGCCGGGATGTACCAGTCCGGAGGCTCGTTGTAGCTCAATGAGTCTTCGACCTCGACCGCTTTTCTCAGGTGCTCGATTGCGGATCTTCTGTCGTTTCTGGCGAGCGCGATTCGCGCAGTCAGCATGTGCGCGGCAATCTTTAATATGCTGCTCGCTTTGTTGATCCCGAAGGGGGCGTCGGGTGACGTGCTCTTTTCGACGGCCAGAAGCGCGTTCAGCTCAGTCTGCGCGCTATCGATCTTGCCGCCTGCGACATAGGCCAGCCCGCGCCCGAGGTGCCAGATGCCGGTCGTGCCGGGGAGCCTTCGATCCGGAGCCTCCAATCTCAGCAGGTCATCCCAGCGG
>DASTET010000720.1:0-3540 GCA_035709445.1 Blastocatellia bacterium
TTCAGCGTGGGGCAGCGCATCACTCTCAAGAGCCCTATCTATAACGCCGGTCTGGAATTCATCGTGCGCGGCATCTATACGAGCGGCGATGAGAAGACGCTCTACTTCCATCAAGAGTATCTCAACGAATCCCTGCCCGACTGGGCGAAGGATAAAGTAGGCACATTCTTCATAATGGCCAGCAGCCCCTCTGACATTCCGCGAATCTCTCAGGCGGTCGACTCGATGTTTCTCAACACCGATGCGCCGACCAAGACCGAGAGCGAGCGCGAGTTCGCGCAGAGCTTCGAGACGATGATGGGGAGCGTCAAGCAGTTTATGTACGGCATCATGGCGGCCATCACCTTCTCGCTGCTGCTCGTCATGGCAAACACGATGGCGATGAGCGTGCGCGAGCGCACCCGCGAAGTCGGCACGCTAAAGGCGCTGGGATTTCGGCGCGGCGCTATCGCATGGCTTTTCGTAGGCGAATCGCTGGTTGTGGCGACGGTCGGCGCGGCGCTCGGCATAGGTCTTGCCGTGATGGTCTTCCGTTCTATCGACCTGAGCCTTTACATCCCCAACTTCATATCCTTCACGCCGACCCCGGAGACCCTTGCGGGAGCTTTCGCGCTGGCCCTGCTGGTCGGCGTCGCAAGCGTCGTCTATTCGGCCTATCGCGTTTCGGGTATGACTATCGCGGAGGCGCTGCGGAGCACGGAATAATGGCCTTACCTATCAAATACAACCTGCGCAACCTGACGGTTCGCAAGGGCACGACGCTTGCCACGGCCCTTACAATAGGGCTGACCGTCATGGTCTATCTGATGGTGATGGCGCTGGCGCGCGGCATCGATTTGACGCTCGCGAGCAGCGGCGAGCCGCTCAACCTGATCGTGCTGCGCAACGGCAGCACCGCCGAATTGAACAGCGACGTGTCGCGCGAGCAATTAAACGCCCTGACATATCTCGACGGCGTCACACGCCACGGCGACCAGCCGCTCGTGGCTCCGGAATCGATCACGCTGATCTATCGCGCGCGCAAGGGGATGAGCCAGGGGTCTAATATCACGATCCGGGGCGTCGGGCCTATGTCTACGAAACTGCGCTCCGGCTTCAGGCTCGTTTCGGGAAGGATGTTTGAGCAGGGGCTTGCCGAAGCCATTGTCTCGCGGCGTATCGCCGAGCGGTTTCAGGGCATGGAGATCGGCGATAAATTTCGCATACAGGCCACCGATTACACGGTAGTGGGCCTTTTTGAGGCGGGCGGCAAGGCGTTCGAGTCGGAGATATGGGTGGACGTCAACTCGCTTGCCAGCACTATGAAACGCGACTCCTTTACGTCTGTGCTCCTGCGCGTGCCGGACCGGGCGACGATGGACGCGCTTGCGAGTCGCGTCTCGGACGACCAGCGGCTTCAACTGAAAGCGCTGTCAGAGCGGAAATTCTACGAAGACCAGCAGGGCGCGGCGTCGGGCATACTGAAAGGGCTTGGCGTATTCATTGCCTTTATTATGGCGGTCGGCGCGGGTTTCGCCGGGATGAACACGATGTACGCGGCTGTGGCCCGGCGCACAAAAGAGGTGGGCACGCTGCGCGTGCTCGGCTTTAGCCGTCGCAGCATCCTGCTCGCCTTTGTGCTGGAATCAATCTTCATCGCGGTCATAGGCGTGGGCGTCGGCATCGTGCTTGCCCTGCCGTTAAACCTCGTTTCAACGGGGACGTCCAACTTTACGACCTTCAGCGAGATCGCTTTCAACTTTCGCGTCACGCCCGATCTTATGCTGTCGGCCCTGATCTTCGGCGCGGGCATAGGCTTGTTCGGCTCGCTGCTGCCGTCTCTCAGGGCCTCGCGCTTTAAGATCGTAGATGCCTTGCGCGCGTCGTAGAAACTTGTCATAACCGGGATATTATCTGGTGAAAGGCAGGCGTAATGGCTACAAGTCTCAAGAGCGAAGAAGAGAAAAAAGAGCTTCACGAACGTCTCAGGAGCTTGAAGATTGACCGCGCCCCCGCGTCCGCGCCGGGTCCGCAGAACCGAGTCCCCAGGAAGCTGTTGCTGGCGCTGTCGGTGCTCGTGGCGCTGGCTGCCGTCGGTTATCTCTATTTCTTCTCCACGACAAAGACTGTCTCCGCAGCCGAGGTCAGGGTCGAGACCGGCGGCAGTCCTGCGGGCGCGACGGTCCTGACGGTCTCCGGGTACGTAGTGGCGCATCACAAGATCGCCGTCGGGGCCAAGGTGATGGGGCGCGTCGAGTGGATAGGCGTTGAAAAGGGCGACAAGGTGCAGCAGGGGCAGGTGCTGGTGCGGCTCGAAGACGACGAGTTTCGCGCACAGGTCAATCAGGCGAAGGCAAACCTTGCGGCGGCCCAGGCCCGGCTCGATCAACTCCGCGCCGGGTCGCGGCCCCAGGAGAAGCTCAAAGACAGGGCGGCAGTACTGGAGGCGGAGGCCAATCTGCGGAATGCCGAAGCCGAGTTTGAGCGCATCGAGTACCTGCACCGCGCCGGGGTGGCTGCGAAGGCCGACCTCGACCGCGCCACCGCGCAGCGAGACACCTCGCGGGCGGTCCTTGAAGCGGCCCGCCAATCGAGCAGTATGACTGACATTGGGCCGCGCGTCGAAGAGATACGTGCCGCCCAGGCGCAGGTCCAGCAGATGAAGGCGGCGCTCGATTATGCCGAGACCCAGCTTGCGAGCACCGAGATAAAAGCGCCGGTCTCGGGAACGGTGCTTCAACGAATTGTCGAGCGCGGGGAGATGGTGACGCCTTCGGCATTCGGCGAGTCCGGGGCGCGGACATCCGTGGTCTCGCTCGCCGACCTGAATGACTTGCAGATTGAGCTGGACATCAGCCAGACCGATTTTGCCCGGCTGAAGATGGGGCAGCGGGCCGAGATCATCCCGGAGGCTTTCCCCAGGCTGCGCTATACGGGTTACATATACGAAATCGCGCCCGAAGCAAATCGCGCCAAGGCTACGGTGCAGGTCAAGGTCAAAGTCGAGAACCCGGACGACCAGCTACGGCCTGAGATGAATGCCCGTGTCAATTTCCTGGCCGATGCTGATAGCGCAGAGACTGGAGCGGCGAATAACCGGGTGCTCGTCCCCAGACTGTCGGTCGTGCGCAGGGATAGCAGCGATTTCGTCTTCGTCATCAAGGGGAGCCGTGTCGAGCAGCGCGTCATCCGTCGCGGCGAAGAGTCGGGCGATTATTATTATGTGCTCGAAGGGCTGAGCGGCGGCGAGGTGGTCGTGACCGACGGAGCTAATCAGTTACAGGACGGCGACCGCGTGAAGTTAAGAGGCGAGTGAGCATCCGGCGGTCAACGGCCATAAGGAGGCAGAATGTCAGAGCCTGTTGTGCGGATTCGCAATGTGAGCAAGAGTTTTGTGCGCGATGGGTTTGAGGTCGTCGCGCTCGACAGGGTCAACCTCGATATCGAGCCGGGAGAGTTTCTTGCCTTGATGGGGCCTTCCGGCTCCGGCAAGTCGACGCTACTCAACCTGCTGGCCGGAATCGACCGCTGCACCGAAGGCGAAGTAGACGTGCTCGGGAC
>DASTET010000721.1:0-4570 GCA_035709445.1 Blastocatellia bacterium
TTATTGGCCCACCACCGCTTCGCCTCTTCAGGGCTCTTGTGCTCGATATGAAAGTCGAACCTCATAGAGCAATAGAAACTTTTGGGATTGAGGCTTCTCACCCGTTCGTAAACATAATGCTGCCCGGTCGGGAGCGCGAGCTTATCATCGGGCTTGATCCCACGGTCCCTGGGCCCGCCAAATATACCCGCCTTTCCCTGTGTCGAAGGCAGCTTGACATTTTCAAGCACGCTCTCAGCAGGCGACTGCTGTTGTGCGGGCTGCGCCGTTGCCGCTTCCACTGCATTCTTGCTGGTCCGTTTACCGGCGGCTTTCTTTGAGGCTGACCTGGTTGCGCCGCCTGCGGTCGCTTTTTTCTTCGCGGCGCCTGCTTTCGCAGTCGACCGCTTTTTGGTTCCGGCCTTTTTTGCAGACCCTTTTTTAGACCCGGTTTTGGGCTCGCCCATGTCTTTTCCTCTCCTTCAATATATCTGAGTGATAACGGTCCGTTGACCGCAAGGAATAATTATACACTTTAAAGCTTATCAGTCATGTCCACATCTACCCTGTTTCGATGTAAGTGTTCAGACTCCGGTCTGAGAATGGCAGGGTTCGCTCGGTGGAAGATTGGCAACAGGCTATTGACAGGCCTTGTAAACTTCATCTGTGAATCTCGACCTGGAAGAGGCTTCTAACGCGCAATTGAAGGAATTCGTCCTTCTATTATTAGAACGGGTCCAACTTCTTGAGCAGCGTGTCAGAGAGCTTGAAGCCGAAAACGACCGTCTGCGTCAGAACTCAGGTAGTAACAAGCCTCCATCGTTTGTAAAGCCTAATCGTGCGAAGCGTGAGAAGAAGCCTCGCAAGAAGCGTCTGAAAGGCTACGGCCGACCTCTCGATAAAGTCACTCGTCGAGTCCATCACGCTTTTGAGAGATGTCCGAAGTGCCATCTGGCCTTGACTGCAGGAAGAGTGTGCCGCCGTCGGCGAGTCATAGAGTTGCCACAGGTCAATGTAGAGGTCGTCGAGCACATTCTAATTGAGCGCACTTGCCCTGGGTGTCATCAAGACTGTACACCGGAACTGGATTTTTCAACCCTCGTTGTGGGCAAACAGCGCGTAGGCATCTCTGTTCAAAGTGAAGTTGGGGTCTTGCGTGAAGTATGCCGCTTGCCGTTTCGAGTAATTCAAGACTACCTCAGGAGGCGATACAAGCTGCAGTTGAGCGTGGGAGAGTTGGTTGCGCTTGTGGCGGGATTGGCCGAGCGAGGCAGATCAGAGTATGAACAGTTGGGTGAGAAAATACGCGGTTCTCCCGTAGTAAACGGGGATGAGACAGGATGGCGAGAGTCGGGGCAGAATGGGTACTTGTGGAGTTTCTCTACTCCAGAGGTGAGATATTTTCTGTATCGAAAGAGCCGCTCTCAGGTGGTTGTAAAGGAGGTGCTTGGCGAGGAGTTTGAAGGGACTCTGGTGACGGATTTCTATGCCAGCTACAACGCGCATAAAGGGCCACATCAACGATGTTGGACCCACCTGTTGCGAGATATACATGAACTCAAGCAAAAGCACGAAGGGGACGAGAGTGTGCAGCAGTGGGCCAAAGCAGTCAAGGCGATCTATGAGCGAGCAAAGGCATACAAAGGACCGAGCCGCGGGCTGGGGCCAGTCCAACAGAAGGCTCAGCGAGTCAAAAAGCAGCGAGAGTTTGAGCAGGAACTGTTAGATGTGTGCAAACCGCACTTAAAGAAGAAGCAACCACAGAGCACGTTGTGTGAGAGGATAGAGAGATTCTTGCCAGAGTTGTTTATGTTTGTGGCAGACGAGCGAGTTCCAGCAGACAACAACGCTGCAGAGCGAAGTCTGCGAGAGCCTGTAGTAAGTCGCAAGATCAGCGGAGGGACGAGATCGGAAAGAGGCAGTGAGACGAAAAGCATACTGGCATCATTATTTGGGACGTGGCGATTGATGGGGATGGACCTCTATGAGTCCTGCTATAAGATTCTAACCGCACAAAAATCCATACTCTGAACACTTACGGGCAGGGGGCAGGGGTCGGGGGGCAGTGACAGAGGACAGGATTCGGGGATCGGGGGCAGGGGGCAGGGCTTCCTTGTGAATAGCTTATTGGAATCTGAACCCATATCCGCTGAGGTCTTGATAATCAGACCCTGACCCCCGATCCCCGATCCCCGAATCCTGACTATCAGCCTCGGCCAGAGTATTTCAGGCTCAGGCTGCCTGAGACGCTCGACATCTTGAGCCGTCGCGACCCGTCGCCTACGCGACCGCGCGCCGAGCGACCGGGGCCGTATTTCTCTTCGCGCACTTCTATGGGGAAGTCGGTCCTCAAACCGCCGCTCAGCGTCGACATCTCTATCTCCGCGTCGAGGCTTGAGGGTATCCGCACGTTCACATTGCCGCTCACGGAAGAGAACTTCATATCTTCCGGCCCTTCGAGGCGGTTGATGTCGACCTCTACGTTGCCGCTCACGGATGAGGCGTTGACAACTCCCGATACGTCTTCAACCCGCACTGTGCCGCTCACGCTCGACGCTCGCAGTTTCCCGGTAACCGAGCGCACCTCGACTTCGCCGCTCACCGACGAGAAGCTGTCAAAGTTATATCGGGTCGAGCGCGGGACCTGGACCTCGAAGCGCACGCTCACGTCGCAGTTGCAGTTCCTCGGATAGCGCACGCGAACATCGACCGTGTTACCGCCCGAACGGTCTTCGATCTCGACCAGCTCGCTATCGCGCCCTTCCTTGTACCCGGTCACGATGATGGCGTCGCCGTCATACCCGTTCACCTTCACATCGCCCGAGACGGTGCTCACCCGCACGTCGCCGCCTGCGCCGAGGCGGTAGGATTTTTGAAAGTCCTGCGCCGAGGCGGCAATCGACATCATCATCACTGCCGCCGCTGAAAAGAGAGCCAGTCTATAAAACCTTCTGAACATGATTTGCTATAACTCCTTTCGAGATTCTCCCTATAAAAATATGGTTAAGAGGGGTGAGGGGGGCTGCGATCACAGCCGCTTGAGCCTCACATCGCCCGAAGCCGTCCTTATGCTGAGGCTGATCGAGCCGTCGCCGAGGCGACCGCGAGCCGAGCGGCCCGACCCGTGGCGCTCCTCGCGCACCTGAATGGGGAAATCGGTCTCAAGCTCGCCGCTGTGTGTCGACATTTCCACTTCCGCGTCGAGGCTTCCGGGCAGCCTCACGACCACGTCGCCGCTTGCGGACGAGAATTCAAGTCTCTTCGCCCCTTCGAGCCGTGTGATCTCGACATCGACGTCGCCGCTTGCAGTGCTTGCCCTCACGGCGCCGACGGCGTTCCCGACGCGCACGTCGCCGCTCGCGCTCGATGCGTTAATCGTGCCGTTGACGTCGCTCAGCCTCACGTCGCCGCTTGCGGTCTTGATCGTGAGATCGCCCATAACGGAGCTTGCTTCTATGTCGCCGCTTGCCGTCGAGATGCGGTCGAAGTTGTATTTCATGGCGTTCGGGACCTGGACTTCGAAGCGTATGCTTGCGTTACAGCTTCGGCATTCCTGGTAGCGGACCCGCAGGTCTACGCCGTTTGCGGTGCTGAGGTCTTCTACTTCAACGAGGTCGCGGTCCGGCCCTTGCTTGATCCCTGATATCAGAATTGATGTGCCGTTATAGCCCTTGATAATAATATCGCCGGAGACATTCGCTATGCGGACCTGCCCGCCCGCTCCTATCGTGTAAGATTTCTGAAAATCCTGGGCCGCAGCCGCCGAGGCAAGACCGAGACCGACTGCAACGACCGAGGCAAAGCGCAGTAGATTCTTAATCATAATTGTAGAGGCTCCTTTCGAGTTTGAGTCTTCAACTGGTTCACGTCGAGTGAGTGCAAGCGGAGAGGAAAAGGTTTCAGCTATTTGGTTTTTTTTTGGCAATTAACCCTCTGCGTACCTTTGCGGTTAAAAACCTTCAATCAGGTTGACTGAAACAACCGAGGGTTACACAATGAATCTTAGATTACGCGAGGAGGCAGGCCGATGATCAAGATTTTAGCTATCGCGCTCGCCCTGGCACTGGCGGTCGCCTGTGCCAGCCCTCCGGTCCAGAGATCGGCTGAGTCGTTTATCGTCATCGGCACAGTCGTGAACCAGGCCGCAAACAGTATAACCGTAAGTATAAGGGCGGAACCGCCAGCGACTAAAGAGCACATCAAATCGGTCGCCGAGCAGGCAATCTCTCGCTACCGCGACCAGTATAGAAGCGTCATCATCAACTCGTATGTCGGCGGCGACAGCCCAAGCGAATTGCCCTTCGCCACATCCATCTTCGAAAACGGCGCGACGACGCACCAGTTCAATCCCAGGGCCACAACCCAGAAGATTCCGACGCACTGATTATGAAGAAACTCACCGAAGAAGAGATAACCGAACGCCTCTCGCGCCTTGAAGGGTGGACCAGGGGCGAGAGCTTCATAGAAAAGAGTTACCGCTTTAAGAGCTTTGCCCGCGCCATGCTATTTGCTAACGCCGTCGGCTACGTTGCCGAATCGCTCAACCATCACCCGGACTTTTACATACACTACAACGAAGTGACCCTGCGCA
>DASTET010000722.1:0-9882 GCA_035709445.1 Blastocatellia bacterium
CCCACCGGGGAAACATACGCCCCTGGCCGCGCGCCAGCAGCACGAGCGGCGCGAGCGCCGTCTTGATCTCTTCCGCATCGCCGCGCTCGACCACTCTCTCAAATTCGAGCCAATCGCGCGCAAACCCCACCCACCCCGGATGCATGCGGTGTTCGATCACCATCTTCTCAAGCTGCTCGATCAGACGTTCCGCTTCATTCAGCCTGCGATCCGATAATAGGAGAAATGCTTTCATCATGAAGGCGACCGGCATGTCGGGCTCAAGGCTGAGCACCTGCTCGATCAGCGACAGCCCCTCTTTCGTCTTGCCCTGTATCGAGAGTATGCCGGAGGCAGCCAGCGGCCCGCTCAGAAAAAGCGGATCGCGCCGGCTGGCTTCGCAGAAAGCCTCGAGCGCCAGCACGTATGAGCTGCCGGTCAATGCCGTGCCGAGCACATGATGGCTATAACCGGAATAATCGGCATAGGTGGCGGCCTTGAGCGCGTATTCAAGTCTTTTGCGCCTGTCGCCATCCAGGCGCAGCTCTTCGGCGACGCTGAGGACCTGCCATGCCTCGCCCGAACGAGGATCGATCCGCAAGGCGCGATTGGCCCATGTGTCTATCCCCGCCAGCACCTCGCCGAACGGCGCCCCCATTTCGAGCCTGGCTATATTGAGCGTGGCTATCGATGCGGCGGCGCGAGCCATGTCCGGGTCGAGGTCCAGCGCCCGCTCAAGATCGGAGACGGCGCGGTCGAAATCTTCAGGCTGTTTGCGGTTCGAGTAGGCGTTGAGATGAAAGAGCCCGCGCTGATAGAAAAGCTCCGCCTCTGTGTTGCTCACGCCGGAGGGGGCGATCCTGATAGGCGCCGCCTCGGGTCTGAGCACCGCTCGCACGCCCTCTGCCGCCGCTCGCACAAGTTCGAGATAGTTGCGCCGCTCACCTTCATACTCGCGGCTCCACAAGAGCCGTCGGCTGCTGGCCTCTACAAGCTGCACGTTGAGAATGAAGCGGTCCGGCTCTGCCGTCACCGAAGAGAGTATGAAGCCGTTGACGCCGTAAGCCTCCGCGATCTTGGCCAGGTCGCCGCCGACACGCTCGATGTCCATGCTCGTCGGCGGCACCTTGGTCTCCATACCCTCCACCTCCGTGAGCCGCGTCGAGAGCATGTTCGGGATAGCATCGGTGAGGAAACGGTCTCCTTCGGGACCATAGACCTTGCTCGGCAGCGCGACTATTGAATTGATCTCGGCTGCGGCCATGTTGCGCGACCTGATTTGAGCAGGCTCAGACCGGGCCGGCACTGAGCTTGTCGCCGTGGCGGGCCGGCGTAAATCGACCAGCAGCTCTTTGCAAAGCTGATAGCGGTGCTCCCGGTCCTTTTCGAGGCACTTCAGGATTATCTCCTCTAATCTCTGTGACAGGTTGGGCCTCAGGCGTGAAGGCGGCAGAGGCGGCTTGTTCAAGATCGCATCGGCCAGCGTGGCGGAAAGAGTCTCTTGAAAGGGGCGTTGTCCCGTCGCCATCTCATAGAGCATGACACCCAGCGAATAGATATCGGTGCGGCAGTCGACTTTTTCGCCCCGCAATTGCTCGGGAGACATATAAGGGAAGGTGCCGACGACCATATTGTCTCTCGTGAGTAGCTGCGTCGTCGCTTCGCTTGCGGGCTGTATCAGCCTGGCAAGCCCGAAGTCGAGCACTTTGGCCTGTCTCTTTTTCGTCACAATCACATTGCCCGGCTTCAGGTCCCTGTGCACGACCCCGAGCGCGTGCGCCTCTTCGAGCGCGTCGGCGATCTGGCCGCCAAAGAGCAAAACCTCTTTCTCGTCGAGAGGCCCGGCCGCCAGGCTATCGACCAGCGTTGTGCCAGCAATGTACTCCATCACGAGAAAGTCTATGTCGTCTTGCGTGTCGTAATCGAAGATGATGGCTATGTTGGGGTGGCTCAATCTGGAGAGCACCAGCGCCTCATTGCGAAACCGCTTGCGGCTGACCTCATCGCTCAGCGTGCGCGCGTTTAAGACCTTTAAGGCCACGTCGCGTTCGAGTCGCTCATCGTGGGCTTTATAGACTACGCCCATCCCGCCCGCTCCAAGCATCTCGATAATGCGATAGTGCCTCAGCCTCTGGCCAATCATTGTTTATGAAACCCCTGTGATCTTGAAGCTGAATTAGAATTGCAGGCTATTACTTTGACCGATAGTTGTAGAGCCACCCGTTTGATTTTTTTATCCCCTGTCGACGCGACATTCTATATCGCTCATCGGAAAATAACAATCCGGTCTTTTATAACAATATTCACCGCAGAGGTACACAGAGATATATTTTCCTCTGCGTCCTCTGCGGTTACATAGACTTTGCTTGCTAAACATATTGACTTTTGCGGCCCATAGAAGTAAGAAATAGCTTGTCTATCGAGCCACACCGGTCGGGAAGTAAAATGAGCGGCTGTCTCAAAGCCGCTTGCTTCGCGTTTGAATCCAGCATAGAAGAATCGAGGAGGACAATAAAATGAATGCTCCGCGATCTGTTTCCAGGGCTATCCTTGTAATCCTGGCAACGGGCCTCTGCTTCGCCCCGGCTGCGCAAGCCCAGGACGATCAGACGTCCGCGCCGAAGATCATTCGCAAGTCCGGCGGCGTGCTCCAGGGCACTGCCACCCACCGGGTCACCCCGACTTACCCGGCCCTCGCAAAGGCCGCCCGCATATCCGGCTCGGTCGTAGTCGAGGTGACCACGGACGAAGAAGGCAATGTCGTAGCGGCCCGCGCCCTCTCAGGCCATCCGCTGCTCAAAGACGCGGCGGTCGATGCAGCCCGCCAGTGGAAGTTCGCTCCGACTTTGCTCGGCGGCACGCCGGTAAAGGTCATCGGCACTATCGTGTTTAACTTCAGCCCAGGAAACCCTACCTCCCTGGATGAGGCTAAGAAGGCGGTGCAGGCCGAGCCTTATTCCGCCGAGGCGCATTTCGCGCTGGGCGAAGCATATTCGGGCGAGGGCATACACGAAGAGGCGGTAAAAGCTTACAGCGAGGCGGTTCAGCTTAAGCCGGATTACCTCGCCGCTTATAAGAGACTGGCTCAGTCGTATAGACGGCTCGGCCGCATGGAAGAAGCGGCTAAGACCTACAGCCGCGCGCTCGACTACTTCCCCGATTCCGACGAGATTCTCGTCAGCCTGGGATCGATTTACTTCCTGCTGGGCAAGCTCGAAGAGGCCGAGCGTCACCTGATTGACGCCGTGCGGATAAAGGACTCGTCGGCGACTGTGCACGAGTTTCTGGGCGAGATTTATCACAAACAGGGCAAGCTCGAACAGGCGCGGGCCGAGTGGGAGAAGGCTCTCTCTCTTTCGGACCAGGCCGACCAGATCGCGCGTCTGAAGGAGAGGCTGAGCGGTCGCATTAAAAAATGACCGCGTCCTGTTTTCGATTTGAAGATGGAGGCTGATCGTGAACCCTGAACCGGTTGCGCTCAAAAGAGGCTGGCGTCTTGTCTTATTCAATTTCGTGTTCCTTTTTGCGCTCGCGCTGCCCGCGCAGTCTCAGGAGACCGCGCTCGACAGGTATATCGCAAAGCCTGACCCGTCATACTCGTGGCGGCTGGCGGCGACGATACCGGGCGAAGGCTATAAAGGCTATGTCATCGATCTGACATCTCAGACCTGGCGGTCGGCTGGCGAAGTCGACCGCCCCGTCTGGAAGCACTGGCTCACGATAGTAAAACCCGACCGCGCAGCCGGAAGCAAGGCGCTGCTCTTTATCGGCGGCGGAAACAACCGCGACCCTCAGCCCGCATCTATCCCGGAGCGAACTCTCAGCTTCGCTATGGCCACAAACACGGTCGTGGCCGAGCTTGGGATGGTGCCGAATCAGCCGCTCTCTTTCGCCGACTCGAAGGAGAAGGCCCGCTATGAAGATGACCTGGTCGCCTACAGCCGGGTCAGGCAGATCGAGACTGGCGATGACACCTGGCTCGTGCGGCTGGCGATGGTAAAGAGCGGCGTCCGCGCGCTCGACGCGATTCAGGAGTTTATGGCAAGCGACGCGGGCGGGCGGCTCCGAATCGATCAGTTTGTCGTCTCAGGAGGGTCGAAACGGGGCTGGACCACATGGCTTGTAGCCGCAGTCGATAAACGAGTCATCGCGATCATGCCGCTTGTGATCGATGCTTTGAACTCCGAAGCCGTCACAAGACATCACTACGAGGCATATGGCTTCTTCTCGCCCTCGCTCAAGGATTATGTCAATCACAGGCTGTTTCCGGACAAGATAGGCACGCCGGAATACCAGCACGTGCTTGCCATCGAAGACCCTTATAATTATCGCCACCGCGACCGGCTGAAGATACCCAAGTACATAGTCAACGCTTCGGGCGATCAGTTCTTTCTGCCTGACAACTCGCAGTTCTATTTTGGTGAGCTTCAGGGCGAAAAACATCTTCGATACGTGCCCAACTCGAAACATAATCTCGCCGGGACCGATGCGCGCGAAAGCATGCTCGCCTTCTACGAAGCGATACTCAACAACAGGCGTCGCCCCGAGTTTT
This sequence comes from Blastocatellia bacterium, assembly GCA_035709445.1. GTDB lineage: Bacteria > Acidobacteriota > Blastocatellia > UBA7656 > UBA7656 > DASTET01. The sequence continues at coordinate 4,532 of DASTET010000722.1, forward strand.
CGTGGAAGAAGCAAAAAGACGGTTCGATACTGGTAACGGTGAAAGATAAGCCCAGGGAAGTGAACCTGTGGCAGGCGACCAATCCAAAAGCGCGCGACTTCCGCGTCGACACTATTGGGAATGCCTACACCAGCACACCGCTCAAAGAGCAGAGGCCGGGCGTGTACGTCGGGCGAGTCGAAAAGCCCGCCTCGGGGTTTACGGCCTTCTTTGTCGAGCTTGTTTACGAGAGCGGCGGCAAACACCCGTTCAAGTTCACGACCGAGGTGAGCGTCGTCCCGGACGTGTTGCCCTTCAGCTTCGACTCGGCCCGAAAACGGCCATAAGCTGCAAGTTCTCCTTGCGATGAAGATTTGTCCGCGAGAATTCCGTCTAAGCCTGTTAGGTTTGTATAGAGACAGGATTCTGATCGACATAAAGGAGAACGTATGGCAAATGAAGGTTTTTTCGAGCTGGGCTTGATCGATACGTCAGGCAATCGCGCGTTCGATCCGAAGGTTACGGTCAAGTTTATTCGCGGAAGCGACAACAAAGTGATCTCGCAAATCAGGGACCTTGAGTTCCCGCCGACACGTACCTTCCGGGTCCCGGCCTTCCCTCAGGAGCAGAACCTGTTGTGCGAGGTGACCCCTTCGAGGTGGCGGCAGCGAACATCAGACTTCTTTACGCTCACCGATAACGAGACGGCGGTCAGAAACCTCACCGTCTTTCGCAAGCCCAATAAATGGACCGCGCAGTTCTTACCCTGGAGCAGCCTGCCTGTCCAGTTCATAAGGCTTCAACACGTCCTGCACAACTCGCCCGATGTGAAGATAAGGGGCGGCAAGACGGTCGGGCTCTTCACCGAGAGCACCTACGACGCGGCAAACGACGCGAAGAGCATAATCGCAAAGACGGGCCTGCTCAACCTCTACGTCAAGCTCGCGAATACCAGAGAGCCGGTCGGAGGCAGTGAGGACTGGTTCTCGTTCGTGGAGCAGGTCCTTGAGATAGCGCGCGAGCGGTTCATCGCCCTCGTCCGGCCTGAGATGGGCGAGAAAGTAAAGGCCATAAGAGATAACATCGACGACTTTCCCGATTATATAAAAGCGGTCGCGTTCAACCACTTCGATAATATGCCGCCTCGGTTCGGCGTCTCGAAATCGAAGATGTTCTCCATAAAATCGAAAGAGGATAAGGGGAACCTCCAGCTCACACTCGGCCCCGGCAAGGATTCAAGCGGGAAAGATGTTCTCGTTCTCGACGCCGACATAGACGAAGACGGAAAGCTACTGGCTCATCTCGCTTCCGTCTTCAAGCACAAGATCACGGGGCAGGGGACGCATCCCCACGATATTCACGAGTATCTGAGCCTCTCTTTTCCGGGCGTCCCTTTAGGATATGAGCTGGCCTAAAAGGTTATGCTGTATGTGACGCCCGGCTCCCGGCCCTTCACCAGGATAAAAGAGAAGACGTGCCGGTCGTGCGAGAAGTTTATCAGCGGGTGAACGCGCACTCCGTCGAACATGACGAGCCCCGAAACACGCTCGCTGAAATTGATGTTCAACCCGCCGATAGGCCGAAGACGATCATCAAACGTGCCATAGGTGACGCCTGCATACGGAGCGAAGGGGAGCCCCGTCTCGCGCTCTATGTTCTTGCTTACGGTGGCAAAGACGGATCTGCCCTCCGGCGTGCCTATGCGGTCCGAGCTTATGCCGAGCATCAGCGCCGGTCTTCGCGCCGTCTCGGTTATGGCGACCCAGTTCGCAAGCAGGTTCACCTCCTCGACGCGCGGGTTATACTCTATCCCCGCCGTGAGCGTCGGCAGGAGCTTATAGGTCAGGGTCGTGCGGACTTGAGCGCGCGGGATGAGCCCCGGGATCACGCGAATGCTCGCTATCCATCGATGTTCAAGGTCTGTTGCTGCCCCGCTAACTGCGCGGCCTTCCCCCGGTCAGAGCGGTCAGTTGGGGACGGTCGATGCCTTCCCCGCTTCGCCATGAGCGTGCTTCCCTTCGGCGTGCTCGTGCCCTTCGTGACCTGCGGTATTATCGACGAACGGAGCAGGTGCGGGCGTCGAGCGGTCCGATAGCAGCCACTCGATGCGGTCTTCGAGATCGCCCTTTTCGACCATGCCGATTATTCGCCCGACCACCAGTCCGTCGCGGTCGATGATGGCCGTCGCGGGGAGGTCATCGCCGAGATGAAGGCTGCGCATCTCGCGGGTAGTTGCGCCCACCCAGATCGGAAAATTGATCTTCGCCTTTTTGACGAACGCGGGGATCTGGCCCCGGGTGCTTTCGTCGTCGGCTGATATTCCCACGACCTGCACGCCGCGCGCTCCGTATCGTTTTTGAAGCGACACGAGTATAGGCATCTCTTCGCGGCAGGGCACGCACCACGTCGCCCAGAAGTTTACGACCAGGATGCTCTCACCGCGATAAGCGCTCAATCTCTGCTCTGCGCCGGCCATGTCTTTGAGCGTTATCTCAGGCGCTTCGAAGGGCGGCTGAGGAGATGGGGCTTCTGCTTTTTCCGGCTCCTTGCCTTCTTCGGAGATGACCCGCAGCGCGTCGACTTTCAAGTATCGTTTATCGCCTTTTTCGCGCACCGCGCCGGTTATCTCGACCTGACGGCCCACGTATTCGAGCCAGTCCTTGCCGGGCTTTTTGAACTTGCCGCTTTCGAGCAGATAGAGCGTGGCCTCAGACTCACCCATGACGGCGAGCGCCTGAGGTATCTTCGCCTTCGAGCAGCGGACCGCGCACTTCAAATCCGATTCAGTCCCGTAAGGGCTGGCCTTCCGATCTGTCTCTTCAAACCAGCAGTCGGAACAGACTACCTGACCCTTCAGCGTGACCTGTCCGGGCTGCGCTACTGCACGGCCCGACCCTGAAACAGCGAGCGCGCATAGGGCAAATGCTGTGAGCAAACGTTTCATAATAGACTCCCGATCATAATTAATCATCATTATGCTTGTGCTCCGGCTGCTTCTGCGGCACGATGGTCCGGCCCGCTTTGATATCGGCCATGATCTTATCGTACTTATCGGGCGGGAGCACGCGTACGAGCGTCATCATTCCCATAACGGACGCGGACCAACCGGGGGCCAGCCCGTTCGTTTCGGGTTTGGCCACCTCCTTGTCCATAAAGATCGTCATCATATGATCGTCCTGTGGGTAGCCGGGCACTTTCTTCTTTTCCTCCTGGCTCATCCCTGAGCTTTGATGCTGGTGCTGTCCGACCATATTGGAGACTTCTTTCTCTTTTGTGGCCAGGCCCATCCCGCGCCCGAACCCCGGCCCCAGGTCTTCCGATAGAGCATGTCCCTTGCGGACGATGCCCATGCCTTCTTCCATACCCTTGCCCGTCTGAAGGCCGTGGCCTACGTGCGCCATCGGGCCTACCATCGTGACCATCTGGTTCATCATGTGATGCGGCAGATGACAGTGGAGCATCCAGTCTCCGGGATAGACGGCGTCGAACTCGATGTCGCGCGCCTGCGCCACGCCCACGAGCACGGTGTTTCCGGGATACCAGCCCGATTCGGGGATGCGACCTCCCTCGGTGCCCGTGACATAGAACTGATGGCCGTGGATGTGTATGGGGTGATGGTCCATCCCGAGATTGACGAGGCGTATACGCACGCGCTCGCCGAGCTTGACTATGAGCGGGGTGGTTGCGGGGCCGGCCTTGCCGTTTATCGTGAGCCAGTTGAACTCCATCGCCATCGTATTCGGGACCGTGTTGTTCGGCAGCACCGCCCACTCTTGCAGTATCAGCCCGAAGTCCTTATGGACGCGCGGCTCATGGGGCTTCTTCGGGTGTATGATGAAGAAGCCTATCATCCCCATCATCTCCTGCATCGCGCTGTGCGAGTGATAAAAAAAGGTCCCGTGCTGGTTGAGCGTGAACTCGTAGACAAACATCCCGCCCGGCTCTACGAGCGGCTGGCCTATGAATGGGATGCCGTCCATCTCTATGGGGACTTCGAGCCCGTGCCAGTGAACGGTCGAGGCTTCGGGCAGGTTGTTGTGAAACATTATCCTCACGCGGTCGCCTTCGTTCACCTCAATCGTCGGCCCCGGCATGTGTCCGTTATACCCCCAGACATCGACCACCTTTGCAGGCCCGAGCGGCCCTGCGGGCAGGAACTCGCGCTTGACGACATCCGCCGATAGATGAAAGACCTTTACGCCGTTTTCCATCGTCCACGGAAGCTTCGGGATGTCGGGCGTGCTGACCGGGACGATCCCGGCAGGCGCCGTCGGCCTGACAACCTTTGAAGCAGGTTGAGTCTGTTTCGTCTGCTGAGGCTGAGTGTGGTGTTCGTGCTGGGCAGAGGCAGAAGTCTTGCCCGCAATTATGCCTGTGCCGATAAAAGCCGACCGCCTCAAAAAATTCCGTCTGCTGTTATTCATCGTCGTGTCCCTCTATGATTCTTAACCGCAGAGGAACGCAGAGGCAATATGAAGAACCTCCGTGTCCTCTGTGGTGACTTATTCATCATTGAAGCTGCCGCCCTCGCCTTGCATACGAGGAGCGTCGAGAGCGCCCGTGAGCAGAAAACCTTCGATCCGCGTGGCGTTTTGCCTTAAAGCGACGAGCGCGTCGAGATAGTCCTCCCTGACCTGAAAGAGCGTCCGCTGCGCGATCAGCACCTGCGGGTAGGCCGCGCCCATCTGGCGAAAGCTGGCGAGATAGAGGTTATAGGCCGTCTCGGCGCGCGGGATCATCACCTGGCGGTAACGCGTGACCGCGATCCGCGCGCTGTTGTAATCCCTGAATGCCTCGGCCATTCGCGCCCTGAGCAGAAGCTCAAGCCGCTTCAGCTCGCGCTCGGCTATCGTAAGCTCGGCTGCCGCCGCGGCGATGCCGCCCTGGTTGCGATTGAATATGGGCAGCGTGACGCCTATCTCGACCGAGGCTTCAGGCCCGGTCTTTCGACCCGCAGGGCCTGAGGTCGTCTCAAGCAGCTCGTTGCTGTACCCTATCCCGCCGCGCACGAAGAGATCGGGGATGCGCTCTGCCCGCGCGCGAGCAAGGCGGGCTTCGGCCCGCTCGACTTCGGCCCGCGCGCGCTTTATCTCGGGGCTCGAGCTGAGCAAGGTCATCATGAAAGCGTCCTGATCTATCGGGGACATCGCGGCTTCAAGGTCACCGGCGAGCCGGGCGGGCCTCAGGTCGGGTTTGCCCGCGACCGAAGCCAGAAGCCGCAACGTCTGTTCAAGCTCGTTTTCGGCGCTGGTAAGCTCAAGCTCGACCTGCTGCGCTTCGATCTCCGATTCAAGATAATCGGGCCGGTCGGCCTGGCCGACATTGAGAAGCTCGGCTGTGATACGAACCGCTTCGCGCGCGATACGCGAAAG
>DASTET010000723.1:0-7241 GCA_035709445.1 Blastocatellia bacterium
GCCGCTCGTCATTGTCATTACTGCAACAGCCTACGGTAAGTGGTATATGCACTGGCAGGTCCAAAGCATGATGGAAAGATATATTTTGCCGGCAGTAATCAATTGACGCACCGCCGCCTGATTTCTGATGTGAAGCGATAGTAACCGAACGGTGCATGATCGGCCTGCCCGCAGCCGCCAGCGAATTGTCTTTAGAAGGGTTCTGCTTATCGCTCGCCGGTAATACAAGGAAGAGGCGGCCTTTGGCCGGCATCACATGGGAAAAAGGAGAAGCATTATGCAGTACACCTATACTTTGAGAAGCAAACTCAAGGCTTCACGATTACCCGCCATCTTTAGATTGGATCTTACCCCATAAAGTAGAGGGTCAGTTAAGTCTCATATGCCTCCGCCGCAAACAGTGACATAATAGGAGGCACTGTGAAGGACAGAAAGCGTTAAACCAAGGAGTTCAAGCAGGGCGTGGTCCGCCTCGTCACCGAGCAGGGCCGCTCGATCCCGGATGCGGCTTCTAGCCTGGGCGTGCCAGCCTGGAGCCTCTCGCGCTCTCGTCAGGGCTGCTAATCAACAGGGGCAGGATGCCTTCCGAGGCAACGGCAAGCGCACTGCCCAGGAGCAAGAGATCGCTGATCTGCGCCGCAGAGTCAAACAACTTGAAGAGGAGAAAGAGATACTAAAAAAATGTATGGCTCCGCCGCCGGAGTCAACCACAGAACGAGTCACTTTGGCCTAAGGCTGGACGGATGCAACAAATGTATCCGGCTTCTCTTTCGTGAGGGTACTTTCCCTCGAGCCTTGATGGTATTCGCACCTTGAGACCTTATAAGCCGCGCGAGGTGGTTAGCCTCTTTTTTTTAGCCAGGTTCGCTCAGGGTGGGTCCGACCACTTATGCCATCACCTTTCGTTCAGACGATGCACCCCGGATATAAGATGTAAAAGTGATATAAGATGTAAAAGTCAGGACATGAATCCACAAAGTCCAGTGTCAGATTACATTCATATGTGTCAGATGACGGGGGTGCGTCAGCACCCCTTAGTAGCCCCTCAGCCGAAGCGAGCAGCCGGTCAAGGGCTTGCGAAGCAAGCCGCTTGCGGGCGAAGCCCCTTGACGGGCAGCGCAGCGTAGGCTACCTGCTCGAAGGGTTTGTGTGTCGATGAGTCACGACATCTTATTCGTGACTGTACGCGCAAGTATTGAGTTTTACATATGAAAGTCACTGCCTGGCCTCAACCACCAAGCTCCTGTTTGAACTCTGCGCCGGGTGTGGTCAATAGCCTCCACAACACGCGTGCGTTCTTATTGGCTAAAGCCACATTTGCTTTGTGCCATCCGCGTCTTTCAACCAATTTCCTGACCCATTTACTGCGCGGGTCCTGCTTGTCCCGATGATGAAAGATAATGCTTCGTGCGCCGTGGATCAGCAGCATGCGTAAGTATCTGTTGCCGACTTTACTAATGCCGAGCAGTTTTGGCTTACCTCCGGTCGTGTGTTGTCTCGGCACAAGGCCCAGGTAAGCGGCAAATTGTCGCCCATTCTTGAACCGCTGAGGGTCTGTCACTGACGCGATCAGGGCAGTCGCGATCAGGGCAGTCGCGATCAGCGGCCCGACGCCAGGAACAGTTGCCAGTTGTCTGCAAACAGGGTGAGATTTGAAGATCTCTTTGATACGCCGATCAACTTTGTCGAGACGCTCTTCAAGCTGCTGGAACTCGTCACGCAAAGCGAGGAATGTTTCCTGTGCCATCGGTGATAAACTCTGGACTTGATGCGTAAAGTCCGTCTTCAACCAGCGAAGGAAATGGTTAATGCCTCTGGTGCAGACGATACCGTATTCGAGCAACAGCCCTCGAATCTCGCTGATGAGAGATGTTCGCTGCTGGATCAGTCGCTCACGGACACGATGTAGTGTCTGCATGTCCTGCTGCTGAAGAGACTTGACAGGCACGGGTCGCAGGCGTGGACGACGAGCCGCTTCAGCGATGGCAGCAGCATCGTTGCGATCATTCTTCGGCCCTTGTCGGAAAGCAACGACGTGCTGTGCCGGGATGAGGATGACGTCATGGCCAAGTTGTTTGAGTTGGCGGGCCCAGTACTGAGAACCCGAGCAGGACTCAATGGCGACCGTGCATTGAGGGAAGTTGCTGAAGAAGAGTATGAGGTTATCTCTGTGAAGGCGCTTGTGAAGAGTTTGATGACCACGCTCATCAACGCCCCAGAGTTCGAATGAGTATTTTGAAATGTCGATTCCGATCAAAGTGGTGCAGTTAGGCATTGGCTAGTCCTCCGGTACTTGAAATTGTGAACACCGCATTGTGACACCCATACACAGCGGGGTGAAGAGGCGGAGCCATTCCATTAGCGGCGGCCTACTTCGCCACTCACCTCAAGTGAAGTACGGCTTCATCCGAGAGCACAAGCAGGAGTTTAGTATCAGCGCGATGTGCCGCACACTTGAGGTGAGCGTATCGGGCTATTACCGCTTCTGCACTCGTTCAAAGAGTCAAAGGGAGCAGGAGAATGACTCCTTATTGGGCAAGATAAAGGCTCTGCATAAAGAGAGCCACAACCGATACGGCAGCCGTAAGATATACAGGAAGTTGAGTCAGTCGGGAGAGGGGTGCAAGCACGAGCGAGTCGAACGCCTGATGCGAGAGAGAGGTATTCGAGCCAAGCGGGTGAAGAAGTATAAGGCCACGACTAACTCGCGCCACAATAAGCCAGTGGCAGAGAACGTGCTCTCGCACGGCTTCAAGGTGAGCGAGCCGGATAAGGTCTGGGTCTCGGATATCACAGGGCGCTTGTAGAACACTCAGGTCTGGTATGAGTATTTTTTCGCGCGCTCCTATGCCTGCCCTTATAAGTCAGTCTGGCCAGCACATACCCTATGTTGTTATCCAAGTCGTAATTATCCTGCTCTCCAGTCCAAGTCCTGTCGGTTTCTATAACATTGAGGAGGGCTGCTCAAAGCTTAGATGGATTACACAGATTGTTGATCATTCTTCATCAGCGAAAGTAGCCCAGCCCTCGCCTACTCGCGATTCCTCAAACCGGCTGAAACTGGCTAATGCGCTCACCCGCCTATACGCAGCACGATTAAGCCTAATTGGCGCCTCAACCGATCTCGTCTTCGAGAGCACGATCATATCACCTGGCAGTATCCCTTGAACGCTTGTAGTCGTTACGTCTCCTGCAATTCGACCTATGAGCGCCGGACCGCAGGCGATTCCAGCTCGCATTTCTAATTGAAGGTCGTGGGCCTTGTTGAAATCGCTCAAAGCCTTCTTCAGAGATTTTGCCGCGAGCATAGCCCGGTTAGCATGATCCATGTACCGATTGGGATATCCAAATATTGAAGTCACTCTGTCCGCAACGTACCGATCCACAATGCCACCGCTTCCATACACTGCCTGACGGACAAGCCTATACCAGCTTTCCAGGAGGAAGGCGACCCGCGCGGGAAGCAGGTTCTGGCATGTCTCTCTTGAGAAGCCGACCAACTCAAAGCAGGCAAGCGTAATCTCAAGCTCATCCAAATAAGATGCCCCCTCCTCCGGCCTCCGTTTTTCAGGATGCAGGAGATCAGTCGGTTGCTCAGAGAGTTCCAATTTCTTTTGAATGGAAGAAAGCGAGAGAAGGACTTCTTTCCCAGTTTGCGGTCGCTGCGAAGGGCTTTTCTCAAGCAAGTACCCGATGAGTTCAGCGAGTTCCTGCGGAACGTTAGGGGCTAAATCAAGGATGGGTGGTGGTGGCTCGTATACGTGCTTCATCAATAGTGCTATAGCCGTATCGGCAGTGAATGGAACCCTCCCGGTAATCAATTCGAACGCCAGGATGCCGAGGGAATAGAGATCAGAGGCTGGAGTGACAGGCTGACCTTGCGCTTGTTCCGGGCTCATGTAAGCAGGCGTCCCTATAACCTGGCCTGTTTGAGTAAGCGCCTGGAGATTTGGATCAAGAGCCTTGGCTATACCAAAGTCACCAAGAACAACATGGCCATCTTTATCCAGGAAGATGTTTCCTGGCTTGACATCCCTATGAACAATACCGACCTGGTGGGCGTGGGCCAAAGCATCTGCGACACCAATCAACACATCAACAATTCGCTTAATCGAAAGTCGTTCCTGGGCGAGGACTGCGTCTAATGGCGGCCCGTCTATATATTTAAGAGCCAGATAGTAAGTGTCGTTCACCTGACCGAAATCGTAGACCTCAATGATTGTTGGGCGGTTGAGCTTGGCCACGCTTTTTGCTTCCTCAAGGAATCGCGCCGAGATGTCTTGACGAGCCGCCCACTCGGGATGCAGAAGCTTGAGGGCGACTCGGCGGTCGAGTGGCTTCTGAATAGCTTCATATACAACCCCCATACCACCGCGTCCAAGCTCTCTAACAATCTCGTAGTTTGCGATTGTCTGCATATATTCTCTCCTGCAAATTGAATCTTGACCTCAATCTTAACCAGAGATGATCTCAAACTGCCACGGTTAGCGGTCCAACGTCGGGCATCACCGGGCGCGCGAGCGGCACTCAAAGTAACCATGTGAAACTCGCTTCGGCGGCTCCGGTGCACGCGATTGTTGGGCCGCTGTCGCTGCTGTCTTACCACGCAGCGACGCCACGCTTCTCAGCATAATACATTAGAATGTCAAAATTGCCCGGCGTCTGCCCGAGCAATCTCAACAGCAGCGCGACCTGTCCTCGATGATGGACACTATGATTGGCCGCGTGCTGCATCAGTTCTCCCATTGGCATTGAGAGTTCCTCGCCTCGGTCATTGAGGTACACAGCATCGCGTGCTACATCTTCGTCTTTCAGCTTGGACAAGAACTCGCGCACATAGACTTCGACTTTGTTCCAGGCCTCTACTAGTGATTCCACCGTGGGGTAGTTGTCTGGATTCAGCCGCGGGCCACGCTTCGGGCCTCCGCAACGATCCAGCCAGCCCCATTCAGCGCTCAGTGCATGGACCAGCGTATTCCTGATGGAGCCGTAGCTTCCGGCCACAGGCTGCGCGAACTGTTCTGGGGTAAGCTGTGAAACCGTCTGAAAGAGTTTCTTGTTGGCCCAGTAGCCATAGTCGTAAAGAACTTCTAGGTCTTTGACGGTCATCAGATGCACCTCTGTTAATGCCGATAAACCTCGGCTCAACCTGCCTGAGGCCAGGGAGAGCTCGTTTCAACTCGAACACTTCGAGGTAGCCGCCCAACGCTGGACATCACCGGGCGCGCGAACGGCACAACGAGCAATCACTCGAGCTGCGCTCGGCGGCCCCGGTCCAACGCATCGTTAGGCGGCGGTTAGGGGTGACTCTCAGCTTGTCCCGCCATTCAGCTTCCATAGACTATACCCCCACCAGACCGCATAAGCACGGTATATCAAGTATGGCATCAGTGTCCATGCTGCCGCCTTGTCAAGCTGCATTAAGCAAATAAACAGCGCCGCGTCCATAACCGGGAATAAAGACCCAACGATAAAACTGAGGCGTAAATCTTGGGCGCGGAAGATAATGTAATTCGTCAGCGCGTTGACTACCATCATAAATAGAATGAGCGCAAGGGCTGCCGACCTGAGCGCAGAGCCGCCGCCGAGTCTAAGGAGACGATAAAGGACGAAGACAAAGATCACATAATAGAGGCCGCCGATGATCGACCAAAGCCAGAGTGGGGCGGAATAAGGCGGGAACCGCAGCTTGGTGAAAAATGACTTTACGTTCTTACCCGCACACAGGCCCTCCAAGGCAGCCGCTACCATACACGCAGCACTCGAAACTAAGATGGCGGAACCAGCCGACATAGCTTGCACCTGCTCACTAGCTGCGATAGCCGCCGAACGACTCGCATCAACGGGGCCGCGAGTTGCGCCAGCAAGGCAATGTAATCTGCCGCCTGGGCGACGGGACCTTCGGGCAAACGCGCCAGGTATTCCAGGGCCAGCGCCAGGGTTTGGTCAGCAACTTTTCGCTCTACGTATGTCAATCGTGTGAAAACAATGGCCCGCTACAAGGTTAGATATTGGACGGTGCGAGAGATCAACCGGATTTGTCGAGGTGGTTCGAATCTCCGATTATGCCGGTATGGTCAGAGTCGTCGAGGCGAGGTCTCACTTTCCGTCTTCGTTTCGGCTTCCTCTGCCCAAAATAGCCACTCCACTCCATTACGGTGACTCTTTCGCCGCGACAGCTCGCCACGCTCCTCTAGCAGCTGGCGCGCACTTCGCTGCACTCTCGCATATATATACTGTGCTATCTCAGGATAGCTCCATCCTCTCTCTCCGAGGCCGCTCTTATTGAATGCCATCTCCAGTTGCTTATGTTTCTTCTTGAATAGGTCGGCTATACGTCCCGTTAACTCCTCACACACCGCTTCAAATACTGCACGCTCGGCGGCAGTGATTACCGGGAAGTTAGGCTCATAGTAGCGCTCCGCTGGGTATTTCCGCTCCCACTCATCGGACTCGCGAATAAGTTCGCTCGTCATCATATCATTTATATGCCTGTGGACACTCGGCTGCGAGAGGTTGAGTCGTTTGGCTATCTGCGCGACGGTCTTCGGTTCATCGGCCACGAGATTCAAAATCTCTTCCTTTGTGCCATCTGGCAGTAAGTTGTTTTGAGTTACACCAGCCCAAGGGTCGCTGTAGCCTGTTTTAGAAGAAACGCATTCGCATGGAAATTCCAATCCATTATATTTGGCCTGTTTGGTCACCCCGCAATTCCCCTTGACAATCCGGTATTAGCAAGCGTACTAATAACGTACCGGCTAATGGTCCACTGCCTATGCCTTATAGATAGTAACTTTAGCCGAGCGGGGCAGCAACCCATAGTGGACGCGATCACAACAGGAGTCGCGGCAGCGCTGTTCTAAATCTCACCTCACCTTGCCACCTTCAGAAGCGACGACCGCGTCTTAGCCCACATCGCGAAGTGGGTATGTAAATCTATTTTGGGAGCGATGCAGTTTCAATCAAGATGGAGGTTAGAAAGATGAGCAAGAGCGAATTTGGAATTACCAATCCAACGGTATTCCCTCATGCGACGTGAAGTCGTGCTCGCTGGCGAAGAGTACACACTAGTTGATGTTTACTTAGGGACTTTCCCAATTAATAGGCAAGTCACAATCTATAGCGGACGCTTGACGAAGGAGAAATCGGGATTCTCGCATAAGAACGAATAAGAGGTACCCTTATGGAAAGCGAAACGAGAAAAACAGTTGCAGACGGCACGCGCCAGTCTGCGTCAATCA
>DASTET010000724.1:0-4263 GCA_035709445.1 Blastocatellia bacterium
CGAGCCTGAGCATACAGTGGGGCAAATACCTTTGGCCGATGCTCGTCATATGGACTCTCGGCTCGGTCATAATATGGCGGCTCAAGCGGTTCCACATCTGCGCTACTTATGTCGCCTCGTTCGTTCTGTTCGCGCTCGTTCGCAGCCTTGTGACGGGCCATCAGTTTCTTGCGGAGGTCGCGCCGATAACCGGGCCGATGTACCAGCTATTCGTCTTCTTCATGATCACCGATCCGAAGACGACTGTGCGGTCGAAATGGGGCCAGTGCGTCGTGGCGTTTCTGGTAGCTTTCGTGGAGATGATCTTACGGCTCGGCGAGGTAGTTCACGCGCCTTATTATGCGCTCTTTTTAGTAGGGCCTGCCGCCAACCTGACGGAGATATGGCTCTCCTCGCGCAGGCAGTCGGTCTCCGCCGTCTCGACATCTGCCTAGCGGAATAGTATTATCCGCGGCTAGATGGTCCTTTCAATCTCGACCGACGCCTAAAGCGTCAGCCACCCGGTTGATGTAGTTGAACCAGGACGCGATGAGCGTTATCTGTAGAATGGCCTTGTCATCAAACCCGGCGCCTCGCAGACGGTCGTGATCGTCCATGTGAATCTGCGTGGCGTCTTTGGTCAGCTTGAAGACGTAGTCCAGCATCACGCGGTCCTGCTCAGAGATCGGCGCGGTCCGGTAGTCTTCTTTGAGCGCCTCTACCAGTTTTTCATCAAGCGTGACTCGACGCAGAAACTCTGCGTGCGACTCGATTCAGTAATGGCACCGGTTCGTGGCCGAGACCACGGTCGTTATCATCTCGTGCTGCCGCCTTGTGAGCGGAAGGTCCGGCGACATCAACACGCCGAATGTGGAGAACGCATGATAGAGCGCGTCGGGTATGAGGCTGTGCGACGCCACGATGCCTGACGACTGCCCGTCGGGCGTCGGGTGAACGGGCACCGCGTACTCGATGGGGTAAATCTCTTTCTGCGCCTCCATCGCCCGGCGCAGCTTCTCGTCCGCCTCTTCCATTGGGATAGTGCGTATCCATGTCATAATTTGTTCTTTCTCTCCTCCCGAAAAAACAGGTAATAAAATGGCGCGCCGAGCGCGACTATCGCAACTCCGAGTGACGCCTCTTTGGGGCTATTGCCTCCAAGCAGCACGAGCAGCAAGACTATCAGCGCCAGAAACATCACGGGAGTCGCCGGATACCCCGGAGTGAGATAGACAGGCGCATCCCCGCTCTTGCGGCGCAACACGAAGACCGAAGCAACCGTAAGCCCTATGAAAATAACCGTCACAAACACGAAATAGGCCACGATCTGATTGAATGATCCGACCAGCACAAGCGCCGAAGCGAGCAGAGCCTGAAGCGCGATTGCGCGAAACGGTGTGCCGAATCGCGGATGTATGGCCCCGGCCCCCGCCGGGAATAACCCATCGCGCGCCATCGCATAATACACGCGCGGCGCTGTCATTACTATCCCTGCGAGGGAGCCAAGCACCGAAACGATGACCACCGATGAAAAGACCTGACCCCCCGCCCGCCCGAACAGCGACTCACCGGCCTGCGCGGCGAACGTCTCGCTCGAAGTCACCTGCTCGAGCGGCACGAGGTAGAGGAAGACGGCGCTGATCAGTATATAAACGACCGTGACTGCGAGCACGCCCATCGTCAGCGCGCGCGGCAAGGCGCGGGCGGGGTCTCGCACTTCGCCCGCCATCTTGCTCACTTCCCACCACCCGGCGAACGAGAAGAAGGCCCCGACCAGCCCGCCCGCAATCGCCCCGAACAGCGGAGCCGACCCGGGTCGCTGCTCGACAAAAGGGATGAAGTTCGACCACTGGCCGAGCCCTCGCCCGAACCCCCAGAATACGATGAATCCGATCAGCCCGAGCTTGAATACGGTAAGCCACTTCATCAACGACGCGCCGGGCCGCACGCCCGATATGTTCACCATCGCAAGCCCGAGTATGGCCGCAATGCCTACTGTCTTGACGCCCGCCGGGGGAAGGCCGAAGAGGTAGCCCGCATAGCTTCCGAGCCCTACGGCCAGCGCCGCCGTGATGCCGGGGTCCATCACAAGAAAGCACTTCCATCCATAAAGAAATGCGACCTGCGGCCCGTATGCTTCGAGCAGATAGACATAGCCTCCGCCCGCTCGCGGGTATCGCGCCGACAGCTCTCCGTAACAGAGCGCACCGCCGAGCGTCATCCCTCCCATAAAAAGCCACACGATCAGGAGCCAGAAGGGTGAGCCGAGAGACCTTGCCATCTCAGCAGGCGTGAGGAATATCCCGACGCCTATGACCTCGCCGACGATCACAGCCGTCGCCACTGTGAGCCCGATCTGCCGCCGAAGCCCGCTCGCCTCTTGCATCGTAGTCTGCATACCGTTCGGTTCAGAAAATGAACTTCACCGCAAGCTGAAAGGCGCGCGGACCTCCCGACCCGAACACCCCGCCCGCCGTCGTGATGGGCCGCCCGAAGCTTGATGACCTCAGAAAGCCAGGGTCTCTCTCATCGTCGCTGTCGCGAACGAGCACGTTCGAAAATCCGGAGTAGTTGATGTTGGATACCCCAAGCACGTTTGTGATGTTGAAGAGGTTGAAGACTTCGGCAATCGGCTCAAGGCTCATGCTTTCTCCGAAGAGAAACCTCTTCGAGACGCGCAGGTCGAACGAGTTGAACCGGTCGTTGAACCGCGCGTCATCAGGCACGAGAGGCAACATCACCCCGCCTATGCCGCCGCCCGCGTTTAGCTGCCGGATGAAATCGTTTAGCTCCGCGCCGCTCTCGAATAACCTCCCGCCCGCATTGCGCTGTAGCACGGGTATGCGCGTCAAACCGTCCGGCATGAGGATGTCCATAGGCACGCCCGATGCGAGGGTCCATATCGGGGCGAGGCGAATGCTGCCCGGCAGATCGAACACGCCGGAGAGCGTGAAGCGGTGCCGCTGATCGTTCGGCGTGGGGCCGTAGTCGAGCCTCAGGTTATTCGAATCGATCGGCCCGCTCGAAAAAGGTATCTGATCGTCATTCGCGTAATTGAAGGCTTTCGAGAGAGTGTAGGACGCGCGGAATTGATGGCCGCGCGAAAACCGCTTCTCGAGGCTGAGAAGCAGCCCGTCATACTTCGTCCCGACGCTCGATTCGAGATTGACCACACGGTCCGGCCCTCCGACCACGGGATTGAAGACCGTCCCGATGGTGCGTCCGATGATGAAGTGCGTGCCGAGGTTATGAATGAAATCTGCGCTCGCGACAAAGTCGCCCGCGAACTCGCGCTGAAGCCCGAGGTTGAACTGCTGCACCATCGGGTTTTCAAGACCGTTGTCTATTATGTTGATCCCGGAAGCGCCCGCGCCCGGAAGAATAAACCCGGTAAACGGGTTTGCAAGCGACGGGGCGAACGGCGGGAACTGGCCGGTCTCCGGGTCGAGGAAGAACACGTTGCCTGCGCGGACCTCAACAGGAAGCGCGCGCCCATCAAGCCCCCGTTCGAGCGATTGAATCTGCAACGTCACGCGGTCATAGTAAATCCCGTACCCGCCGTGCAGGCTCGTCTTTGCGTCGGCTGTGGCCCAGTTGAAACCGATGCGCGGCCCCCAGTTGTTTTTATCTCTCTTTCGCTCGCCGCTCAGAAAAGGCAGGATGAGCGGGTTAAGCTCGTCGGTCCGGCTTATGTTCTTCACATCGGTATCGATCTCGTAGCGCAATCCGAGGTTGATGGTGAATCTGGGATGCACGCGCCAGTCGTCCTGTATGAACAGGGCTATGTGGTTATTGTCGGCGTCGGGGATTACGAGCGCCCGGTCCGGGAATGCGCTTCGAAGCGTGACGGCAATAAGCAGGTCGTTGTCATCTACACGCCCGTCGCCGTTGTGGTCGAAGAAGGGGAAATCCTGAACAAACTCGATGCGCCCCTGCTGGAAGACCTCCAGATCGAAATCCGCATCGATGCGCTGCACATCGACGCCGAACCTTACGGTGTGCCCGCCCCTGCTCACAGAGAAAGTGTCCGAGAACTGCAGCCGGTTCTGACGTGTCTGCTGAGGCACGCGGAAAGAGGCCCCGTCCTGCAACGAGGGGAAAGTCAGTTGCGGACCCGGCGTGACCGGCTCGATCTCGTTTATGAAATTGTTCACGCTGAAGCTGAAGCTGTTTGTAGCCGTCGGCGAGATCAGCCGCGTGTAGCCGGTCAGAAAGGTCTGAAACCGGTTGTCGCTTTGCTGTCGCTCCGAGGCCGACCCGATGGCCCGTATCAGAGAGCTGGCC
>DASTET010000725.1:0-5153 GCA_035709445.1 Blastocatellia bacterium
CTATAAGTGCGCACTATATCGGTTTCAACAAAGACTCCGGCGACCTCTACGCTCTCTGCGGCTGCCAATCGCTCAAGCAGCATCGGGGAGCCTGTCCCGCCGTGCGTAAGAACTATGACTCGCAATCTCTTGTCTTCTGTCATATAACCCTTATTCCCCTATTCGTGTTCATCGGTGGTCACTTTATTCTCTTCGAGAAGTGAGTAGTAGAGACCGACCCACTGGCTGCGCACCGCAGGCCAGGTGTATTTGCGGCACTCATCGCGGGCGCTCTTGGCAATATCCAGCGCGAGCCCCGGTTCGTCGAGCAGGCGCAATGCCGCACGGGCCAGCGCCGCGTGATCGCCGCGCGGGACGAGCAGGCCGGTCTTTTCGTGCGTCACGATGTACGGGATGCCGCCCGCATCGGTCGTCACAACAGGCAGCCCGCACGCAAACGCCTCGATGAGCGAGCCGGGCATGTTGTCGATATCCGAGCTGTTCAGGTAGATGTCCGCCGAATCGTATAGCTCGTGCACTCTCTCCTGGGGGATCCGCCCGACGAATGTGACGTTGCGAAGCCCGAGGCTTTCAGCCAGTCTCTCCATCTCGCGGCGCTGGCTCCCGTCGCCTGCCACGGTCAGGCGGGCCTCGGCGTGTCGCTGCTGAATAAGCGCAAATGCCCGCAGCGTACAGCCGACGTTGTAGAGCGGCTCAAGATTGCGGTTCGACATGAAGACGGGCCTCAAGGGGTCCCTTCTGCGGAATCGGAATCGATCAGTCTCTACGATGTTGTAAATCGAGCGCGCCTCAAGCCCGAAGCGGGCGAATACATCGACGAGATAGCCGGACGGCGCGGCTATCACATGCGCCCTTCGCATTGTGGGTATCGCCGTGCGCCGCCATCGCTTGAGGTGGTCTTCGGCCTCGCCGCTTCGGTAATTGAGCACGACCTTCTTGCCATAGAGACGGGCTATCAGAATGGCGGGGGTCGGCGCGAGCAGAAATGAGAAATATGAAGCGGAGAAGATATGAATCACATCGTATCTGCCCGCGCGCGCAAGCAACATGGCGATATAAAGCATCGATGTCAGGATCGTGCGGACATATTTTATCTTCTGAAGTCTTCCGAGCACCCCGGGCAGTCTCGGATTGATCGGCTGAAAGCCTATCTTCAGCCGGTCGTCTTCGCGCATCCGCGCGAGCATCCGCGCGGCCTGCACCGCCTGCCCGCCCAGGATGTCGAGCGACGGCGCTACTATCAATACCCGTAACGGCCTGGCGACCGCTTCGCGAGTGTATTCGACAACTCTCTGCATAGACTTTTTTCGTCGCAGACGGGATCCGGCTCTGAGCCCATTCCGCTAAAGACCGCGCCCGCTTCCCTGAGACTCACTATGTGTACTACCTGTCGTTCAAGAAGACGAACTCATTACACCCGAGCCCGACGCCGCCACATTTCAGCTTCGTCAAAGTGAACCCTCTCGCTCTATAGTACTCAAAGATCTCTTCGGGCCTGGCTACCTCGTAGGGATATCCGCCGACCCAGTCGACGATGTCATGCCAGTGGCTCATCCCCCGGCGCTGGCTGTAGTTGGTCCAGGACCGGATGTATCGCCCCGGGTTCAAGGCAAAGAGCGAGCGGGCCGCCGATTTGCCCTCCTGAGGCAACATGACCAGCGCGGCAAAAGGCGCCCTCAGGAAATGAGGCAACCGGTTATACATCCTCTTGATCGCGCGCCAGCGTACGCTCTGGCTGCCACAGTCGTTGTAGATGGCCAGAAAAAGCTTGCCGCCCGGCGCGACCGGCAGCCGCACATTCTCAAGCGCCTGCCACATCCGGCCGGTGTGGTGCAGGACTCCCCACGAGTAGACGATGTCGAATTTTCCTAAAGCGAGCAGATATTCACGGTCCAGGGCGGACGCCTCTTCGACTCTCCAACAGCTATCGCCGGGAAAGTACCGACGCTTTAGCTCGGCGGTGCAGGCGACCGATTGCGGATCATAATCGAAAGAATGCACGCGCGCTCCCAGGCGTCGCGCTACGAGGCTCGAAAGGCCGCTCCCCGACCCGATGTCGAGAAAGCTTGCGCCCGTCAGGTCTTCGACCTCCAGCATCGTTTTCAACGATTGCTCTGCTTTCAAGATGCGATCCTCGTCCAGCACCGCGAGGAAACGGCTCCAGTTCTTGCCGAACTCGAACCTTTCGCCCCGCGCCATCTCCGTAAGCGGCAAGCTCATCGCTTTGCCCGTACGTGAACTCGTTCCCATAACCTTCCTTCACCTCCCGGCGTCTCCGCGCCCTCTTCGGTTTTTTCTCTTTGCGCATGATCTTTATTGCATTTAGCCTTCGGCCCTCTGCCAGGCCGGGGAATCGGCGACGACCGGCCCGTCGATGGCCGCCGCAGGTTGAAATTCTGCAAAGTCATAATAGGTGCGATGCCACAGTTCAAGCATGAACAGCGCCCACAGCTTCGTCGAATGATCTCGGCGGTTGCGGCTGTGCTCGTCGAGAAGCAGCGCGACGTACCCCCGGTCGAAATAACCGCGCTCGCGCGCCCGCTGCCCGGCCAGGATATCGTGCATGTACTCGCGCAATTCCTGGTTTATCCATCGCTGAATCGGCATACCAAACCCCTGCTTGGCGCGGTATAGAATCTCTTTGGGGACGATGTCGCTCACAGCCTGCTTGAAGATGTGTTTAGTCTCAAGCCCCTTCATTTTAAGCCGCGCAGGTATGCGGGTGACGAATTCGATCAGCTTGTGATCGAGCAGCGGCGCGCGCGTTTCGAGCGAGACCGCCATGCTCATCCTATCGACCTTCGTCAGGATATCGCCCGGCAGATAGGTCTTGCTGTCGAGGTAGAGCATCCGATCGAGCTGCTCGCCGGTCCGCACCCGGGCGGCGCACTCGCGAAAACTCTTCACCGCGCCATCGCCATTCCCCAGATAGGCTTGAAATCCGGGGGCATAAAGCGATGTCTTGGTGAGGGCGGTAAAGACCGAAACGCTGTCCAGGTAACGGCCCGTCGGGTCGAGCGCGACGGCGTGAAGGAAGTTGCGCCCCCAGGCGCCGTGCGGCAACGCGCGGCTTAGAGGTCCGAGCGCCGTGCGCCGCACAAAGCGCGGGATGCGGGCGAACCCGCTCCGCTTGCGGTCGGTCACGTACCGGGTGTAGCCCGCGAACAATTCGTCGCCGCCGTCGCCCGATAGAGCTACGGTGACGTGCGCGCGCGCGAGCTTGGAGACCATGTAGGTCGGGATGGCCGACGGATCGGCGAAAGGCTCATCGAAGTGCCAGACCAGATCGTCAACTATGTGGCAGATGTCGGGCGTAACGACGAACTCGTGGTGGTCTGTGCCGAAATGGCGCGCCGCAACCCGCGCGTACTTCAATTCGTTAAAGCTGTCTTCGTTATAGCCTATCGAAAACGTCTTGACGGGCTGATTCATGTTCCGCGACATCAATCCGACCACCGCGCTCGAATCGACGCCGCCCGAAAGAAATGCCCCGAGCGGCACATCCGAGACCAGCCGTACCCGCACCGCTTCATCGAGCAGCGCGCGAAGCTCTTCGAGGTAATCCTTTTCTGAGGCTTCCACAGGCTCGAAAGAGAAATCCCAGTACTGCCGGACTCGCGCGCTGCCGTTCGTAAACGTGAGACTACACCCGGGCGGCAGCTTATGAATGTCCTGAAAGATGCTGATCGGGTCGGGCACATAACCGAATGACAGATAAGCGTCGAGCGCCGCCGAGTTGATCCGGCGCGGGACTTCAGGGTGTTCGAGAAGCGATTTCAGCTCCGAGCCGAACACGAGCGTCTGCTGCGGCGTCACCGTGTAATAGAGCGGCTTTTTGCCTACGCGGTCGCGCGCGATGAAGAGCTCCCCGGCGCGCGAGTCCCATACGGCAAACGCGAACATCCCGCGCAGACGCTCGACGCAGCCAGGACCGTACTCCTCGTAAGCGTGAACTATCGCTTCCGTGTCGCAGTGGGTCTGAAAGCGATGGCCCTGCGTTTCAAGCTCGCGTTGCAGCTCGCGGAAGTTGTATATCTCGCCGTTGAAGACCACCGACACCGAGCCGTCTTCGCCGGAGATGGGCTGATGCCCACCCGCGAGGTCTATGATCGAAAGCCGTCGCATCCCGAGCGCGGCCCTTTCGTCGATGAGCATGCCCTGGTCGTCAGGCCCGCGATGCGTGATCACACGGCACATCCGGTCAAGCACGGCCCGGCGCTCCGCCCGGTCAGGACGGCCCTCTTTATTCACGAATCCCGCAATCCCGCACATATCGATTAACTCTTACCGGCAGCCATCTCTTCGCTGCCGCGTGAATTCCCCCGCGCCTGCCATACGACAAAGCGCTCGCGCATGTCATAAGCCCTGACGAGCAGTCGCGGCGCGAACCGCAGCGATAACAGCGCCAGCCTGATCCTGCGGCTGCGAAGAAAGAGGTTTGCTTCGCTTAATGCTTCGACCGCCTCTTTTACGTCCCCGCGAAATAAAGCTCGCTTCCCTTCATACAGGCGCTTCATGGCTTGAAAGCGGGCCTGCTGTCTCTTCAAAGCGTCGCGCTCGGAAGCGGTGAGGTTGAGGGTATGCTCGGCTTTCTCCAGAACGCGCAAAGCGTGCTGGTACATCCACACCGAATCGGCCGAAAGGCTTCCGGGCCGTTTGCGGTAGCGCGCAAGGACCTGGCGATGACAGACGATGCGCCCGCCCCCTTTGATGATGCGCAGCCACAGATCGAAATCCTCTACGCTGCGAAGCGATTCGTCGAACATACCGGCGCGTATGACTGCCTCGCGCCGCGCGGTCACGCCTACCCAGACGTAACACTGCTGCGTGACGAGCCGCTCGAAGATCACCTCGCAATCCGCCGGGTTTACCTCCTGATACTTCCTGCCCGCATACAGGGACTCGCCGAATATAAGGGCATTCGGAGACAGCACATCTATCGTAGGATCGCGCTCAAGCAGGCCCACCTGCACGGCCAGGTACTGAGGCTCCCAGATGTCGTCGCTATCGAGCAGCGCGATATACCGCCCGCGAGCCGCGCGTATGCCGGTGTTTCGCGCGCCGCTCAGCCCGCGATTCTCCTGTTCGATATAGACGATGCGGTCGCGGTATGGGGCGAGCGCGCGCATAAGCCTGTCGGTATCGGGCGAGCC
>DASTET010000726.1:0-7340 GCA_035709445.1 Blastocatellia bacterium
CCCGGACAGCTCTTTCTTCGGGGGGCATTCTGCTATCTCGATGCAATAGCCTTCCTTGACCCTCGAATTCTCACAGGTCCGTTCTTCGCACCCTGCGCCGGGCAGATATACAGAGACCGGGTCGGTCCCTTTCTCATCGTAGCGAATCCCTATGTAGTATTGCTTCAGCTCATCGCCCTCCTCGGGCTCCTTACATATCGCTTTGTCCGGTGGCAGCTTTTCGGCAGGCAGTAGCTGCGCGAGATCGAACCGCCGGGACTTGTTGACCCATATCTCATTGCCGCAACAATCGAGGGCAAGTCCGGAGGTTACTTCGATCCACTGCGCGCCCTTCTTCCCGTTGAGGTCCAGCCCGCAGACCACGCCCGATCCGTGCAACATCCGGTTGAGGAGCCGCCGTTTCCCCGCATGATATCCCTGCTCGGCCAGGAAATCCTTGTCGTCGAGTAGCATCCCGTGAAAATATCGCGGTCGTCTGAACTCGTTATAGTCGCATACGCTCTTCTCTTTTTTGGCGCTCATGGCGTCACTCCTTCTCCTTCGCTAGATGTTGCTAATCATTCCGGTGAGTTTCCGGCGAACCTCAGAAATCCTTATAAGCCTCGGCCTTCGGCTTCTCTTCGCCTCGCGCGCGAACGCGGAACCAGTCGAGGAAGTCGCCTCCCTGTGTCCCGTTCCCCGTCGGAAGCTTGTCGGCGAGGAACTCGCCGTCGAGCGCTTTCGATTTGCTGCTCCAGATGCGGCTCCCTCGAAGCGTGATCTCAACCTCTACTCCGTCGGCGAGCTGAGAGTTCTTCGCCGTCAGCTCGTCGTCAATCCAGTCCTTGTCCGCTATAAACGTCGCCTTATAACAGTCCCCGGCCCACCCTGTTTCAATCTCCATCGCGGGGATGCGCTTCACGATAAATGCGCCCGTCCCTTCATCTACGTGAAGAAACGATACGATGAACGTGTGCCTGTTCAATGATTCGTCCGACATCTCCTGGTCGAAATAGACTGTCAATCCCTCATTGATCATCTGGACGAAAGTATCCCAGTCGATCTCCCTGTCCGGGTAGGTGCGCTCTCGCCAATTGAAATCGACGATGTGCGGCAGGTCGCCGTGGTGGCAGTAGATCAGGTCGTAAAGCAGCGCGTTGCCGTAGACCAATCGGCGGTCCGTGCACGAATCCACCCGCACTTCGACCCGCCCGTGCTCGTGCTTCTCCTGCGACGGCGTCTCCTGTTTGTGCTGCTCGCGGCGCGGCGCAACGTATATCGTCGCCAGCACGACACATTCGCAGCACTCGCACTCGGGGCACCCCTCTTTGAGTCTGTAACAAATATGTTGATGAATGGTCTCGGTCTCACACGGCGGCCTTGCCTTCACGTCGCGGCTATCGAGCTTGAACCGGTCGAGGCAACCGATATGGCCATAGGGCTGGCGGGGGCAGGCGTCGTCCCACTCCCTTATCCGCAGCTTGAACCCGTCGCGGACGCGGTTGTACTCGGTCCGCTCCTGCTTTTCACACCCGAGCGGAGGAAGCTCGACAGGCTCCGTCTTGCACTCGTCGTACTCGAGACAGAGCACGTACTTGCCTTCATACTCCGGCTTCTCTTCGGCACACCGGCACGCCTCCTCGTACTGTTCGAAGGCTATCGGCTGCGTCTCGCACACGGTTATCTCGTGGCCGCAGCAATCGATTGCCATTCCAGGCTCAACGATAAACTCTCGCCTGTGCCGGTCCCAGCGCACATCGAGCCCGCAGACGACCCCCCAGCCCAGCACCATTCGATTCAAGAGCCATCGCTTGTCGTTTAGATAAGACTGCTCCTGTAGCAGGTCACGAACAGTGAATTGCTTGCCGTAAAAATAGTTGTTTCTTTCATAGGAAGGGGGCTCGCACACGCCACATTTTTTTACTTTGTTCGGCTTCATATCGGTTTCCTTTCATCCTTTGTGTCAGGCGCGGGATCAAAGCCTCAACCGGCTCCCTATCCACGCGCCTCTCTCTATTCGCAAAGCCTGCGGGCCTTTTGCAACCGCATGTCCGCTGCCCAGCGGGATGACCCCTACCCTGTAAGGCTGAGTCCCCGTCACCGAGGCGCTGATGCCGAGGACCGCGCTCCCGGCTGCGCTCTGATCGGCAACCAGCCTGATCGCGCAGGCGGTGTGGGCCGGTTTCTGCTCATCGAGAATTCGTCCGAGTGTCGCGGCGCGAAGGTTGAATTCGTCGCGGTCCATATCGACGAAGATCGTGAACCGCCGCGCCACCGGCAGGAACGGTTCTACGGGGTCGCGGACGCGGTCGCGCAACGCGCTGTAACCCGCCACGCTTGTGTCGCCCAGCCTGAACCCCTTGACGCCTGACCCGAGAAGGATTGTGCCCTGGCCGAGCTTCAGGTCCGGCCTTCCGATCACCATCGGCCTCATCCCGCGCGCGTGCTCTCTTATCGAGACGGGCCGCCCGGTGTAGATTTCGAGGAACTCTGTCAGCGCCGCAGGCGTCCCTTTTCGACCGTACAGTTCGGGGGCCCTGCGGATGAGCCGCCTAACACGGTCTTCGGGCAGGTCCTCGTCTATCGAAAGGTTGATCCATGAAGCCAGCCAGCGTAGAAACTGCGGCGGCGCAAGCCCCGGATCGAAATAGCGAAAGAGCCCGTCTATCTCTCGATCCAGTCCGTGAAAGACGGTTTCAAATATCGATAAGAAGCGTTCCAGAAATGCGGCGCTTACGGCGTCCTCGCGATAGACCGGCGGAAGATAACGCAAGTAAGAAAGCCGCGGGTAGTAAACGCGGGCCGCGCCTATAACGGGACGGCTCCTCTCATCGAAGGTGATCAGCCTGAGTCTCAGCCACAAAAACCTCCCCCTGTTCTCAAGGATCGCCATGTCGGGCGCAAGCTCATCGCGCCCGGCTGTCCCTCTGAAGATGTGAGGCCCTTTCCACAGCGGATCGAGCAGGTTCTTTATCCCTTCCTCTTTCTCTTCTTCCGACCTGTTTGAAGAGAGCACCTGTTCGTAAGCCGACCTGAGCGCGGTTTCGTCGCTTGCATAATAAGAGACCTCGACGCTTGTCTTATCCGCGATGCGACCGCGCAATGCGATACGGTGCCACAGCCCTTCGGCAATCCCGTTGTCCAGCGTCTTCGAGTAATAGACGCCGTTCTGCCCGACGGGCGTGATGGCGAGACTGAACTTTGCAAGACCGGCGTTCGTCGCAAGGTAGACTCCGCCCTTCGCGTCGAACCCGATTCCGCCGATTCGTGTGACCTGTTCCGGCAGAGGCGTGCCGTCCCAGGAGATGATCTCGCCATTCGAGTCCCGTGTTGTCTCGCCGAGATAGCTCCCATCCTCACCAAACAGGTGCAGTCTCGCTGGCTCGCCCGCTTCCGGATTTGCAGGCTCGGCAAGATAGATCACGCCGCGCTCATCAATCTGCATCGCGCTCGGCACAAAGCCTTTGAGCAATCCTTCCGAGGGCGAGCCGATAACCTCTTCCTCCCGGCTCGCAAGATTGAAACGGATGAACCTGCCAGGCCGGGAGTCGAGTATGTAAAGCAAGCCGTTCGGCCCCGCTGCGAGCGCGACCGGCTCGCTCCACTCCTTGAGCGCGAAACATTCTCCTTCGACCACGGGAGGCGGCAGATAGGAGCAGATCCTCTTCCCTTCGCGCCGCTCGACAAGGGCATAAAATACGCCCCTGCCGTCAAGGTCTATGTCGATGAGCTTGTCCGCTATGCTCAGCTCATAAAGAATCTGATAGTTCTCTCGCGAGAGCGCCAGCACACGATTGTTGCCGCGATCCAGAATCCATAAATAGTCAGGGCGAAGCCACATCTTTTGCGGGTCGATGTTTCCGCAATCGCCGAAATGGAGCACCCGCTCTGTCTGGCTCGTTGCCGGGTTTAGACGGAACAGGCTCCATGCGCGCCGGGCGCGGCCACACTCAGCCGAGACCTCAATGGCGCTCCAGTATGTCTGACCGCATTCGTCGGTTACGATGTCTCCCGTCCCCGCCTGCCAATCCTCGACCGCAAGCCAGGAGTCAAAAGCAGGATTGGCGAATAGCGATAATCCGTTTTCGTCCAGCCTCAACCCCCTGCGCAGACCGCTGTCCCATTGCGGCAGCGTCTCGAGCACCTGAACCTTGAACTCTCGCTCAGTCACGGCAATCACCTCCTTTCCTGGCGTCCGGACCCTGCCTTCTCTTTTCAAACGGGACCGGCTCAATGCGGTGATCGCCGGGCGTGGGAAGACCGTTGTAGGGAAGCCTTAAAGGCTCACCAGCTTTTCGATCATTCAACCCGACGCCCGTCACGTAATCTATGCCCGGTATCTTTGCCAGTCGCTGGTGAATCTCGGACGGAAAGACGGGCCGGCCAAACGGCCATCCGGAATTTCGAGCAGGCCGAGCGGGAACAGGGTCAAGAAGCTCGCCGAGCGCCTTCTTGACGGCATCGACGGTCTCCTTCTCCGATGCGCCCTTCTTCAGAAACACGCGGCAGCGCACGACCACTGTGACATACTGCGGGGCTATGACGTGGATGTTCGTAGTCACAAGCCTTCGCGTCTCAAGATGATTTCGAACCGTGCTCCGGAAACCGTCGCTCGGTTCGGGCGGACGGGCATTCGGGAAAGCGGCTTTCGGAGAAGGCTGCGGGACGACGACGACTGTCACTTCGCCCGGCAGACTGAGATTCGGAAGCTCAGGATTGAAGTTCGCTACAACCTTCGCGCGGGCTACTCTGAGGCCCGGCGTGTTCAATGCCGCAGCTTCATAATCCTTCGCCGTCAACATCGGCGATTGTTTGCGGAATACTTCACGAGACCGGGCCCTCGCTTCGTCAATCGATTCGGGCTCCGCCCCGCCCGAGGCGGGCGCATGGTTTACGCGTCTCTCGATTCGCGTGCCCGGCGGCAACCCGGCAGCAAGCTGCCACTGATGGCCTGCGGGCAGATTCCCCTTCTCGCCCTGCGTGCGCCGGTAGAAGCGCGCGCGGATAAGCTCGGTCGCCTGCGGCACACGGCCATTGAGACCGTTGCCGAAAAGGATTGTTCCGGTCTCAGGGTCCAGAACGTAATGGCGGTCTTCGGGACCGGAGCGCGAAAAGTCATCTACTCGCTCCCAACCGGTCCAGCTCTTCGGCTCCTCTTCTACGCTTCGGGCCTGCGTCCCCGTCTGTATCTCAACACGGTCGCTCACAATCAGGTCCGAAAAGACTCGTTGAAGAAGAAACCTGTTGAACCGGCGCAGGCGGCCTCTATCGTAACAGGCGCGGCCCGCCAGTGATTGCAGCTCCGAGAACTCTTCGGGGATGCGGACTGCGGGAAACCTGTTTCGCTGATAAAAGTCCGGCAGGTCGAGAAGCCTGTCGAATGCCTGCGCAAGGCGATACTTTTCATCGTCAGCCGGGTCACTTGCTACGATGACCGCCCCGGCATCTTCTCGCAGCCTCCTTGCGACATAGTCGACTGTCTCTGCCTGCCGAGGCGGGTGAAACTCGCCGGGCTTCGCAAGACGCATGACCAGCGCCCGCCAATCGAGAACTTCACCTACCTGGAATGGCCCGTCGCTCGCTCGCGGGTCGAGCAACACGGGCGCTTTCCTCAGGCGAATAATCTGGTCGGGAGTGCCCAGCCCTGCGCCGTGGTCCTCGTTTACAATCGTCTCGACCTGCCTTGCGCGAATCGTGTTCGTAAGGATGCTTGAGATTCGCGGCGGTATCTCGTACCGGCCCTCGACAAGCACAACGCGGAGCCAGTAAAGGTTCTTTCTTATCTGCGGCTGCTCGGGCTTTTTGAAGATGAGGTCGCCGCTTCGCGACAGGTGGAGCGTGCCGTCTTCGATCACATCGAGAGGCGACCAGCCCGAGCCTGTAAGGTATTCCCACCCTACCATTGCAGAAGACACGAACCCTTGCGCGTCGGGAGCGAGCGGCGTCTTTGCGGGCAGATCGTCTTCGAAGAGGATGATTGAAAGCTGGCCCTGCTCTTCGTTGAACCAGCCTTCGAATCCAAGGTGTAATGAGTAACCTGGCTCAGGCGAAGGGCCGAACGCTTCGTAATATCCCGCGACATTCTCCTCCGCCCGCGTCTTTGCAATCTCGCGCCCGCCCGCGCTGGTGATCACTTTCGTCAGCTTCGCCGTGGTCAGATAAGCATCGCGCGTCGTCTGAAAGGGCAGGTCTTCGTTTCCTATGGCAAAGACCGGCGTGTTTGCCTTTACGAGCACCCCCGCG
The DNA here is from genome assembly GCA_035709445.1 of Blastocatellia bacterium. Taxonomy (GTDB): domain Bacteria; phylum Acidobacteriota; class Blastocatellia; order UBA7656; family UBA7656; genus DASTET01. The sequence goes on from DASTET010000726.1 coordinate 6,223, forward strand.
TTCAGCCCTGTGAAGTCGAATGATATTGCCACCTCCGCAGCCTGCCGGTTGCGGGGGGTAAGCCCGGCCAGCGAAAAGAACCGCGCATAGCTTGCCGCAGAGGTCCTGTTCAAACGGTAATGCTCTATCTCTGCGAGCCAGGCAAACAGCTCCAGAAAAGTGATGCCGGGGTCGTGGACGTTGTGATCGGTCCACTCCGGCGCCGCGCTCGGAATAAGCGAGCGCGCCTCTTCCGCGATCTGCAAGAACTGTTTGTCGTCAAGGTTCGGAACCGGCAAAGCCATGCTATTCTCCGTTTGCAACCATCATGCGGATAGTGTGTGGCCCGCTTGCGAGCAGAGCGTCTGGCCCTACTTCCACCTGTTCTTCGCTCTCCGTCTCGCCGAAACGAAGACTGAGCGGGCCTATGTGATCGACCTCTTCGATCTCCTCCAACAATGAGTAGAGATCGGAAGCGGCAAGGTCGCGTCCGAAGTCCCATCCTTCGCCCGCCGGGCCGCCCGTCAGCGGATGTAGAAACTGCGCGAGCTTCTCTCTCACCTTCAGCTCTGCCGCGCCGACCACGTCGAGCGATTTTGCGAAGACCGTGACGCCGACGCTCACGGGGACGTATATCGGCGGCCCCACGAAAATATGGTCCTGAGCGACGAGCGATGCGTCAGAGCGCGCGGCCAGATAGCGGTGGACCGCCCGCCTGAGTTCGAGAGACGGAACGGGCTGCGCATCCTTCGAGTCGGGCACGACGATGACGCTCGTCCAGCCCACTTCGGAGCGACCCGATGCGTTGCGGTTCGGCAGGCAGCGGGCCTTTCGCACCTCGCGCGAAGCCTCCTTTGCAAGCCGCTCGAAATCATCCGTCGTCACCGCGCGGAACCGATGGCTCACCTGCGCGGGACCGATCTCTAACATCTCTTCCGCCGTAGCCGCCTCCGAGCCGCCGCCCGCAGGCGCAGGGTTGATGACAGACTCGACTCCGGCCACGGCAGTGACGGGAGCGTTGATCTCTCCCGCTGCAACGTTTCCCTTTGCGCCGCCGCCCGCCTGATAAGAGAACGCCCTGATGTTGTCCCCGCCAGCCGGAGGGATCCGCCCCCGCACTCCGTTTCCAAGCTCAAGCT
>DASTET010000727.1:0-2833 GCA_035709445.1 Blastocatellia bacterium
CTGCGGCGGCTACCCATTCGTTTACGCCTGCTCGCAGGAATGATACGTCGCCTTCGAGAAAGCTCAACCTGGCGACTCGCTCGACGGGGGCGTCGTCTTCCTCTTCGCCCGATTCGACCTCGACCATCGTCGGCGTCTGGCCGAACAGGGTTATGGGCGAAGCTAGAAACGTTATCGAGAGGATCAGGGTGAGGAAGAAGGGGAGAGAGCGCTTCATAATCGTTATCCTTTAAAAATAACTTCAAACCACTTTTACAGCCGCACCTTGAGCAATATATATGCCTTAACCGTCGGGCGATGCCCGGTCTCTACAAGGGCGAGCTAAATCGTTGATCGAACGGCGAAAGAGCACGGGCCTGTTGTCAGTCAGCTCCCGGAAGGGCTCCGAAACAGGCGAGAGAATTACACCAATTAGTGTAGCGAGTGCTCGATATAAGAGAGTCAAAGACAGTCTAGCGCGTCTAGCGCGTCGCTATGATGACAGACATCGCTTTAATCAGATATGCATAGTGATCAGCACCGTCACGAGCGGGACGCGCTAGACTCTCGACTCGCTAGACTCGCCAGACTGTTTTTGACGCGCCAGACTTATTTCCTGGTGTAGATTCGTTTGGATTCGAAGGACCCTCTCGGCGTGTCCGAGTAATAGTCTATCGTGAGCCTGGTCCGGTCGGAGGAGAGGCGCCACTTTCGCGTCTGGTGAGTCGTGACCGGCCCGTTCGGCGTGTCGACGGTAGCGTCTTCGCTGATGATGACCGCGCTTCCGTCGGGCAGCCATTTCGCCGTTCGCTTGCCCTTGCCGCTCGGCCCGCTCAGCGTCTGCGGCACGAATTCCGTCTCTTTACCATCAAGCGTGTAGGTGTCGTTTATGATCCTCTCGCCCTGTTGTTTTGTGATGGTCTTTATTTCGAGGGTTATCTTGTCGCCGGTATGAGTCACCGTAAGGGTCTGTAGCATATCGGGCGGGACGCCAAAACTGGCATTTTGATCCATGATCCATGTGCCTGTAAAGTTTGGCTTGTCTGCAGCCAGGCCAGTGTTAAGCGCGAAGCAGAAGAGTATAGCTGCGGTCAAGATTATGCTGCGTCTCATCAGGGACCTCCTTCGATCTGGAACTTCTGGATTTGTACAGCAAACCGATGAATATTGATCCAAAAAATTGAATCGGTCGAACAGGTCTCTTTGATTACTGGCGGCTCGCTTCGGGTCTATAGCCGGGACGAGCACGGACCTGGGCGTCTTTGCGCGCGACTTCGACTTTTATCTTACGATACTTTCCATCGTTACGTTCGTTTGAAGGATAGTAACCGATCAAATACTGGTTGCGCAGCTCTTCGGCGATGGCGTGAAAAGCCGACCGGGTATTATCGAATGTCTCGGCGCGAAAGACGAGGCCGCCGGTCTTTGATGATATGGTCTGGAGGAAGGCGTCTGCCTCGCCGTACAGCTTATCGAGGTTCTCGGTTATCTTGTCGGGCGGCGCGGTCTGAATTGTGCGCCGGTTGTTGCCATCGATTATGGTGACGGGAGGCGATGGTCGAGACGTTCCTATCTCTATGCGCGGGGCGCGGACGGGCGGGAACCCCGCAGGCGCAGGGTCAGGCCCGCCGAAATCCGGCGGCAGCGGTATTCGCCCGTCGACGCTGAACGGCACTTTCGATTCGGGTTGTTCCTTTTGTTGCCGCCTCGCTTCGGACTCGACCCACCAGCGTGTCTCAAACCGGACGGCGTAGATGACGGCCCCCATCTCTTCGGCCTTGCGGAGGGCGCTCTCGGAGGTGGCCTCTATACTGCGCATATCGATGCCGTCGGTAAAAAGTATCACCGCGCGGCGACCCTCCACGTCCTTTAACTGTTCGAGGGCGGTCGTCACGGCCTCGTAAAAAAGCTTGCCGAAGCCTGACTCGGCACTCTTGACGGCCTCTTCGATCTCAGCATAACTCGATGTGAAGTCGGTAAGCCGCCGGACTTCGTTATCGAAAGAGATGACCATCAAACGGTCATCGGGCCGAGCCTCGCGTGCGAACTCAAGCGCGAGGTTTTGAATTGCCCGGAGCCGGTCCTCGGCGCTGTTCGAAGTGTCGAGGACCAGCACCGCAGTAAAGGGCTGCTTGACTGCCGTAAAGAGCGCGACCTCCTGTCGCTTGCCGTCTTCAAAAATGGCAAAGTCGCCGCGCGCGAGATCGGCTACAAACTTGCCCGTGCGGTCTGTCACTATCGCGGGAACTTCGACCAGCGTGGCGTTGAGTCTAATGGAGTCCTGCTCGGAGCGATTCTGCTGACTTCGAGCATCGGGCGCGGAGACTGCCACTGCTATTACGGCAAGAATGATGACACGCTGCCTTGATGAGAGCGAAGTTATAACCTTTGCGAGTATTTTCATGACAGACCTGATACCCCTTTGATATTGCTGCCCATTGAATGAATTCGCAGATGATTATTGCATCTCGATGGAGATATATCGAGCGATCCGTTCTACTCTTTTTTGCCGATAGACCGGGCGAGCAATTCGACCATCGCCCCCGCCGTATAAGTTTCGGGCTGTAGTATGTTGCTGAGACCGTGCTCGCGCGCAGTGGCGGCTGTTACGGGGCCTAGGCAGGCGATGGTCACACCGGCCAGCAGAGTGGAGAGGTCCTCCCTGCCTGTTAGCGCGGCGAAATTCTTCACCGTCGATGAGCTGGTGAAAGTGATTGCGTCGATCCTGGTTTCGGTGAGGAGCCGGACCAGGTCCTGGCTTACATTTTCGGGTCTGACGTTCTGGTAGGTTTCGACCACATCCACCACAGCGCCAAGCTCGCCGAGCCGGTTCGGTAAAACTTCTCTGGCAACT
>DASTET010000728.1:0-2642 GCA_035709445.1 Blastocatellia bacterium
GTCCGGCCAGGATTATGCCGACCCGGCAGGCAAGTTCAAGCTGACGTTATTTAGCGAATGGCGTCCGATATCTTATAACGATGCCGTGGGACGACAGAAGACCGAGTTCATTTACAGAGACCGCAGCGAGGGGCTTCTTAAAATCTCGAAAGAGAGCCTGTCAAGCGGGTCGCTTGCGGACTTCGTCAGGCAGGAAGAAGAGAACCTCAAGATCTACAGGGCCGGGTTTGAGCGCTCTGCAATGGAGAGTTTCGGCGGAGGCGCTATGACTGGAGTGCGCCTCTCCTTCTTCTCTACGGAAGGAGGTCGCCAGAATGCCTCCACCTACTACTACCTACAGGATGGGAACGCGGTCTGGGTCTTGCGTTTCACAGGCAAGCGCGGCTCGCTCGACATAAACCGCAACGTCAGCGACCAGATAGCCCGCTCCTTCCGCACGAAATAGCAAGAGACGCAATTTGAACCACAGAGGACGCAGAGGGTTGATTATTCCTCTGCGATCCTCTGCGTCCTCTGCTGTTATTTCGTCTCGCCTTAGACTTGCGCCATCGCCTCGCCAGGTTATAAGCTCATACCGGGTGGAGACTCGGAATGTTACCCTTAACTTATTCCATATCCAACTAAAGTGGTCGGCGAATCCCTTGTGCAGCTTTAATACTTTCGCCGCCGTTGCGCTCGAACCTGCGAGCGATTGTGGTTTCATAACTCTATCTTGCGTTGAAAGGAGTCCCTGCGTATGAAGGTCTATGGCACCAAGGAGATCAGAAACGTTGGCATTGTAGGTCATGGCGACTCGGGAAAGACATCGGTCGTATCAGCGATGTTATTCGTCTCGGGCGCCACTAATCGATTGGGCCGCGTCGATGAAGGCACGACCGTTACCGATTATGATGAAGACGAGATTGCCAGACGAATTACTATCCACAGCTCGCTCGCCCATTGCGAGTGGAACCAGGCAAAGATCAACCTGCTGGACACTCCCGGATATGCCGCTTTCATACTCGATGCGAAAGCCGCGCTCCGCGCCGCCGATGCGGCGGTAGTCCTAGTCGATGCGGTAAACGGCGTGGAGGTCCAGACTGAGAAGACCTGGAGCTACGCCGAGGAGTTCGGCCTGCCGCGATTGATCGTCGTCAATAAGATGGACCGCGAGCGAGCCGATTTCGATCAGGCCGTCGCCAGCATCAACGAAGCATTCGGTCGAGAGGCCGTCCCCTTTCAGATACCGATCGGCAGCGAGCGCAACTTTAGAGGTGTTATAGATCTGATTCATATGCGAGCCTATACATACGAAGGGGACGGGAGCGGGAAGCCGACCGAGGGGGAGATACCCGCCGACCTGCGCGACGCCGCGCAAGCGGCGAGAGAGAAAATAATCGATGTCGTCGCCGAAGGCTCCGAGGAGCTTATGGAGAAATACTTCGCCGAGGGGACGCTCAGCGACGAGGAGCTTATCCCCGGCATAAAAGCGGCCGTCCGCGACCGCAGGCTGTTCCCCATCCTCGCGGCCTCGGCTTCGCTCAATGTCGGAATGCAGCCACTGTTGAATGCCATAGTCGAGCTTGCGCCTGCTCCGGATGAGCTTGGGCCAGCCAAAGGGCACCCGGCGGCTGAGAGCGACGAGGTCATCGAACGGCAGGTGAGCGACTCCGGGCCTTTCTCTTCCTTCGTCTTCAAGACGGTGGCCGATCCATTTGCTGGCCGGATCACGGTGATGAAGATCTATTCCGGCCCACTGAAGTCGGATGCGACCTGCTACAACGTCACCAAGAACACTCAGGAGCGGTTCGGGCCGCTTCATGTCATTCAGGGCAAGAATCTCGAAAAGATCCCCGAAGCGCATGCGGGCGATATCGTGGCCGTCACAAAGCTCAAGGAGACCACTACCGGAGATACCTTTGCCGAAAAGCAGTCGCCTATCGTGTATGACTCGGTGAGCTTCCCTAGCCCCGCCATCTCCTTCGCCATCGAGCCCAAATCGAGAAACGATGAGGACAAGCTCTCGCAGGCGATTCATAAGATGCTCGAAGAGGACCTCGCGCTGAGGTTTGATCGCGACCCCCAGACAAAAGAGTTTTTGCTTGCCGGTTCGGGCCAGACGCACATAGAGGTCGCGGTCAACAAGCTCAAGAAGCGGTATGGAGTCGAGGTCGAGCTTCATCCCCCGAAGGTCGCTTATCTTGAGACTTTCAAAGGTCGAGCAGAGGTCGTTGGCCGGCATAAGAAACAGACCGGAGGGCGCGGCCAGTTCGGCGAGGCTACCTGTGTCTTTGAGGGGCTTCCGCGCGGCGGGGGGTTCGAGTTCGTCGATAAGATATTCGGCGGCGCGATCCCTGCCAACTGGCGCCCTGCGGTAGAGAAGGGAATAAAGGACGCCGCGTCTCGCGGAGCTATCGCCGGGTATCCGATGGTCGATTTCAAGGTGGAGCTTATAGACGGAAAGTATCATCCTGTAGATTCCGACGATCTTTCATTCCAGCTTGCAGGCCGTAAGGCGTTTCGCACAGCGATAGAGAAAGTGAAACCCGTCCTGCTTGAGCCTGTGATGAACGTCGAGATAACCGCGCCCCAGGAAGTATCAGGCGACATACTCGGCGATATAAACTCGCGCCGGGGCCGCGTGCAGGGGATGGACAGCAAAG
>DASTET010000729.1:0-3466 GCA_035709445.1 Blastocatellia bacterium
AGAAGTTCGACGAGCGACGGGCCTCGATCCGCACGGTCTCGGATTACCTGTCGCTTTTCGTCGATGAGCCGCTTTTATTCGAGCCGGGCGCAAAGTTTCATTACATCAACACAGGCTACAACGTGCTCGGCGCCATCATAGAGAAAGTCTCCGGCCAGAGCTATTACGACTATGTCAAAGAGCACATATTCAAGCCCGCAGGCATGACGGCCACAGGCTACTACGAGATGAGAGAGGAGACGCCTAATCTCGCTTTAGGGTACACGAAGATGAATGAGCACGACGATCCGGTCGAAGGGCCTCGCCGAGAAAACAGCGGCTCGCGCCCGAATCGCGGCGGGCCCGCTGGCGGAGGATACTCGACGGTAGATGATCTTCTCAAGTTTCACATGGCGCTGTTCGGACACAAGCTGCTCAGCAGGAAATACACCGACCTGATAACGACTGCGAAGGTGAAGGAGGGGTATGGATACGGCTTCGGCGAGCGAGTCATCAACGGTGTGCGCAGGACAGGACACAACGGCGGCGCGCCCGGAATCGCTGCGGACCTTCAGATGTACCCGGAACTCGGCTACACGGTGGCGATCCTGACCAACTACGATCCGCGCGACATGATGCCGGTCTCAAGAAGGATCGCGGAGATGATAACCCAGAAGTAGAGCCTCATACCTGGTCAACAGAGGAGAATGAGAATTATGCAAGGAGTCAAAACAGCAATGATAGCGGTCGCGCTCCTGGCGGCCTGCTCGACGATCGCTGCGGCTCAAGACAAAGCGGCGCGCGCGCAGGAGCTGATCGAGCAGGCGCGCGCGGCGCTCGGAGGCGACAAGATCAAATCGATTCAGAGCCTCTCGGTCTCAGGCAAGTACCGCCGCGTGCTTCAGCCTGACATGCCGGAGATGTCCGGAGAGATGGAGCTCGATTTTCTGCTCCCGGATAAGTACATGAAGACCGAGACTATGAGCATGCCCGTCGGCGATGGCTACATCACCCGCATCGACGGCATAAACGGCGATCAGACGTTCAGGGACAGCAAGACTACAGGCGGGGGGATGGTGATGATACGACGCCCCGCAGCCGACGACCCGCAGGGTCAGGCGAACGAGACGCGGGCGCTGCGCGCGGAGTTTGCGCGCAATCTCTTCTCGTTTATCCTCGCCGCGCCGCCGACGTTTCCCGTCGAATACAGCTACGTCGGCGAAGCCGAAGCCGAAGACGGGCGCGCAGAAGTGATCGATGTGAAGGGCGCGGACGGGTTCGCCGTGCGGCTCTTCCTCGACAAACAGACGCACCGCCCGCTGATGCTCAGCTATCGGGCGCGAAAGCCTCGCATAGGGATGGTGACACGCCGCATAGAGGGGGGCCGCGAAGAGGCCGAGAAGGCGGCGCGTGAGGCCGAAAAGCATTCCCAGGCTCAGCAGCCGGAAGCAAAAGAGGTTGAAATACAGGTCTTCTTCTCCGAGTATCGCTCGGTCGACGGCGTGACGCTCCCGCACCAGATCACGCGCTCGGCAGACGGCAAGGCGAGCGAAGAGTGGGAGCTGAAAAAGTTCAAGATCAACCCCCAGCTCAAAGCCGACAGGTTCAAGAAATAAGGATAAGAATTCAGAAGCCAGAAGCTCTGGCCAATCGTGCTGACTGTATTCAATCTTCTGAATTCTGGCTTCTGGCTTCTGGCTTCTGAATTCTTATGAAGGAGTTGCGATGTTAAAAGTACTTGCTGTTGTGCTGGCGCTTTCTTCCGGTCTCGTGCCTGCGCAGACAAAATCGGGCGATGCTTCGTTGCGCGTTAGGGTGCTCGATCCTACCGGCGCGGCAATCGTCGCCGCGCGAGTCAAGCTTCAGGCGAACGGGCGCGATGACCTTTTGTCCGAGACCAACACGCGCGGCGATGCGCAGATCGTGCGGCTCGCTTCCGGCGAGTACCGCATTCGAATCGAGGCCGAAGGGTTCGAGCCGAAAGAGCAAACGCTTGCGCTCAAGCCCGGCGCCAATCATATCGAAGTGCAGATGGAGATCGCGCGCCTCAATGAAAAGGTTGAGGTCGGGCAGACCGAGCAGGAGAAGAAGACCGACCCGCGAGGCGATGCTTTTACAAACGTGCTCACCCGCGAGCAGATAGACCGGCTGCCCGACGACCCTGAAGAGATGGAAGAGGCGCTGCGCCAGATGGCCGGGCCGGGCGCGAGCCTTCGCGTCAACGGCTTTCGCGGCGGAAAGCTCCCGCCCAAATCGCAGATTCGCGAGATAAGGTTTCGAATGAACCCGTTCGCCGCCGAAAATCATGACGCGGGCTTCTTCAGCATAGACGTGCTCACAAAGCCGGGCCTGGACACATGGCACGGCTCGTTCAACTTCGGATTTCGCGACGAAACGCTGAACGCGCGCAACGCATTCGCTCCCGTGCGCGGGCCGGAGCAGGCACGCCGGATCGGCCTTTCGCTCGACGGGCCAGTCTGGCGCAATCGCACTTCCATGTTTCTGTCGGCAGACGGCAACGACTCTTATGATTCGAAGACGATAGTGGCCGCGCTCCCCGACGGCAATCTTTCGGACATATTTCGCCGCCCGTCGCGAACGCTCAACCTTCAGGCGAGGGCCGAGCACGCGCTCACAAAGACGCATAATCTGAGCGCCGAGTACCAGCGCAACGCCAATCGCCAGAACAACCTCGGCGTGGGCGATTTCAATCTGGCGGACCGCGCCTACACCAGCGATCAGACCGAGCATGTATTTCGCCTGGTCGACTCGGGGCTTCTGACAAAGAAGATCATCAACGAGTTCCGTTTGCAGGCGCGCTGGCAGCAGCTCGATTTATCCGCGGCCTCAAGCGACCCTGCCGTGCTCGTGCTCAACGCGTTCAACCAGGGCGGCGCGCAGATCGAGGGGGGCCGCCGCGTGCGCGAGTTCGAGGTCGCCGACAACATCGATTTCGCTGCGGGCAAGCACGCCTTCAGGACCGGATTTCTCTTTGAAGCGAACCGTTACCGAAGCGACGAGAGCCGCAATTCAACCGGGACCTTTACCTTTGCCAGTCTGGCTGACTTCAGTAACAACAGGCCGACCACATACACCGAGCGCGTGGGCGATCCGCTGGTCGAGTTCAGCCAATACCAGATGGGATGGTACTTCCAGGACGACTACCGGGTGCGAAAGAATCTTTCGCTGAGCTTCGGCCTTAGACACGAATATCAAACCAACCTGGATGACCACAACAACTTTGCGCCGCGTTTCGGCCTCACCTGGTCGCCTTTCAAAGACGGCAAGACCACGGTTCGAGCGGGCGCGGGGATATTTTACGACTGGTTCAGCGCGGAGGTCTTCGAGCAGACATTGCGAGTCGACGGCAAGCGACAGATCGATATAGTAGTCACAAATCCCGGCTTTCCCGACCCCTTCAGCGGTGGGACTCAGGAGACCTTGCCGCCTAGCCGCATACAGGTCGATCCGTCGTTGAAGATGCCCT
>DASTET010000730.1:0-4599 GCA_035709445.1 Blastocatellia bacterium
GATATGCTTCGTGGTTACCTGGGGACTGATGACTCGCCTACTCGCGGGCGCGACCTGCACATAGGCGACTTCTGCCACGGCGTCATAGCGCCGATAAGCCATGTCGGGGACATAATGGCGATCACAGCAGGCATAGCACTCTCATTCAAGCTGAAGAATGAGCCGCGAGTTGCGATGACCTGGATCGGCGATGGATCGACTAAATCGGGAGTATTTCATGAATCGATGAACTTTGCCGCCGTCCAGCGGCTACCGCTGATAGTGATCATTCAGAATAACCAGGTCGCGCTCGGCACAAGGCTTGACCAGCATCACCGCGCATCATTTCTCGACTGGCCCGCGGCTTACGGGGTCGAGGGCGCAGCGTTCGACGGCAACAATGTGCTGGATGCATATGCGGCGGTCAGGCTCGCAGTCGATGGATGCCGAGAAGGGCGCGGGCCTTACCTCCTGATCGCAGAGACGTTTCGCATGGGAGGCCACGCGACACACGATGAGCGCGAGGCAAGGGCAACCTTTGCGTCTGAGCTTTTTCAGTACTGGGGGAAACGCGACCCCATAGGGCTTTTCGAAGTTTATCTCTCCGAGACCGATCTCGACCTTGAGACGGGCGAGCGTGTTCAAAGCTCGGATAGTTTGAAGAACCACAATATCGATCTCCTCAGCCGTGTAGAGGCAAAGGTGACGGCTGAGGTCGATGGCGCCGCACAAGAAGCCCTGGCAAGCCTCCGTGATCGTATGCCACGACCGGAGTCTGCTGCGGAAGGAGTTTACGCCGACCTGAAAGGCGCCGGTCGGCATCCGGGAGTTACTATAAGCGCGACGCGCTCTGACTGAATCAGCCGCATAGGCTCGTTCGAATGGCAAGCCTCTCAGTCTAATCAAGGGTATGTAGTATGAGATTGATTATCTTCACAATTCTTCTCGCTCTGATTGCAGCAAATGATGCTTCTGCACAGAGGCGTAAACCTCAACCGAAGCGCCCGGCCCCACGGGAGACCCAAAAGCCGCCGGCATCGAAGATGGTAGGGACTGACGTGGTGATAACTACGAAGAATGGCGCTGTCATAAAGGGACAGCTAGTCGATCTGTCCGCCTTCAGCATAAAGATCAAATCCGATAACCTGGAGTCGGCAATCGCGCTTGAAACGATCGCCGGAATCTCTTTCGGCACGAGCCCGCAGCCCTCTATACAACAGGTGAAACATACACCCGGCGCTAGCCCGGAGATGGGGCGCGACCTCGATACGGTCTTGAAATCGGTCGACTCGCTGTCGTCTGCGACAAGGTCGGGCACAGACTATACCGAATATGGTCGCCTTCTTGCGGATGTGCGCCGTCACGCAGAGCGATTCATCGATAAGTACAGCGCATCCGAAAACGTAACCGAAACGAAAGCCGTTTCGCTCGTTAGCGGCGCTCTTACAGATTACTCCTGGGCGCGAACGATATGGACTCTGAAGCTTGGGCGGTCGGGCGAAGGGGCGGTAAACGAGAACGATTCTCCCGTCATAGCCGATACGCTAGCGCTTTATCCTGAGCTCCGCACAGCCGCCGCGACGGGCAACAAGTTCTCAGGCGATAAGCTCATAGGGGGGCTCTGGAAAGAAGCCTCTGAAAAGATCGAGCGGGCTCGCGCGCTTCTCAAGTAAATGAGGGTTGATAAATAGGGCCGCCCTCGCATCAATACTCAATATCAGGTGTGACTCGTTGTGGCGAGACAGATCGATCGGCGGTGACGGTTGTTACCTGAACGTCCGCAGTCGTAACGGAAGGTGCGGGGTCTCGTTAAAAGTGAACAGCCGTGCCGACCCGTCTTTTATCCGGATCGTAGTTATGCTGGCATTATAGATGACTCCCAAAATGCTCAGCATCTTCTCTTCGTCGAGCCCAAGAGCGACACCCGTCAACAGGGCGATAGGAGTCGCCGAGGTAAAGATCGCAATGGACCGGTCGCCGTTTTCGCTTGTAAGACATGAAAAACAGGTCTGGATTCGCTCGCGAAACTGCCGCCAGGTCTCCCCTCCGTAATCAGGAAATCGGTCGGAAATCCATGCACGGATGACCGCCGCATCACACCGCCCGGTCGCCCCGCGAGTAGTGTGCGGGTCCTTCCTCAATACCTCCTGCATCTCCTTAAAGTCGCAGGCGAACTCTTCGCTCTCCTCGATCAGCCTCTTTGCAATAGCGCGATAGACCGATGCCAGATTGAACTCGTTCAGCCGATCATCGATTACGAGATCAGGCGATTGAAGCGCAGAGCTTTCAACGATCGAGCAGGCAATCTCAGCCGTTCGGCGCTGGCGCTGCATGCTGCCGGAAAAGACCGCGCCCAGGCTCATCTCCTGAGAGCGGATGTATTCACCCAGTAAAAGCGCCTGTCGTTCGCCCAGGTCTGAAAGCACGTCATAATTATCTCGCGAGCCCGCTTGCGCGTGGCGTATCAGATATATATTGCTCAATCGGTCATTCTCCAATAATCAAGAAGCGAAAAATGAAACATGATGCTGCGGCGCGGGGCTTATATCCGGGAGTATTCCGCGAGGTCGAGCGCCGCTTTCGCCAGACCTTCGACCCTCTTGCCAAAATCCCGGAACCGCTCGTCGCTGGTCTGCCCGCGTACATAGCGGAAGTATATCTGTTGAAGAACGACTGCGATCTTGAACAGCGCAAAGGTCTCATAGAAGGCGATACCTGATACATCTCGCCCTGTTATCTCTCCGTAACGTGCAATGATCTCTCTTCTCGTCAGCCATCCGGCCTCGGTAGTGACCGGGCTTATCGACTCCCTTCGCGCCTCCGGGTCCTGCTTTTCGGCCCAGTAACAGAGGAAGATTCCAAGATCGATCATCGGGTCGCCCACTGTGCACATCTCCCAGTCGAGGACGGCGACGACTCGCGAGGGGTCTGCCGGGTCCAGCATGACGTTGTCTAACTTGAAATCATTGTGGACGAGCGTCGCGGGCCTGCCGGCCTCCGGGTCGGGCTCTGAAGGAATCCTCTCGGCTAGCCACGCTATGACCGCATCAATCTCTCGCACATCATCAATCTTTGACCGATGCCATCGCTCGGTCCAGCCTCGCACCTGCCGGGTGACAAAACCGACCGGCTTGCCGATCCTGTCGAGCCCGGTCGAATAGATATCGACGCTGTGAAGCGCAGCCATCGTGTCGACCATAGCGAGGCTCACGCCCCGCCGCAGGTCGAGATCATCACCGATCTCGCGGGGGATCTCTCTGCGTATGACCAGCCCTCGCCTCCGTTCCATCAGGTAAAAAGGCGCGCCGATGATCGAGATGTCTTCGCAGAGTAAATAAGGTCGCGGCGCAAGCTTGAATACAGGGTTGATCGCTGAAAGCAGCCTGTACTCGCGCGGCATATCGTGGGCGGTCGGGGCGACAGGACCGAATGGCGGCCTGCGCAAAACGAACTCGTGCCCGCCCATTCTCAAAAGATATGTCAGGTTCGAATGGCCGCCCGGAAACTGCTCTACCTCAAGCGAGGCGGAATTAAGCGTCTCGCCCGGCATCAATTCCGGGAGGTGCGCTCTCATGTAGCACTCAAGAGCGTTGACATCCAGTTCCTCACCCGGCCTGATGGGCGATGTGTCTTTGCCAGATTGAGATTGTTTCAAGGATAATTACCCCGTTTATGAGCTATGACGGATAATATTCACAGCGAGAGATTAATTCAAGCGTGGCGCAAATCCGGTGGGATGGGATTACATCTCCCTTTATATCCGGCAGCCGTTGTCGTCAGCTTGATTGTGATACGCGCAACATGATATTTTCGCGGAAAGGTTCGCTGAAGTAAGGGCAATATCGGGTTCCTCAAGATTATTTATGAGAAGAGTTCTTTCAGCCTGCGCCCTCATCGTTGCAATCTACACTGACACCTTCGCGACGTGGTCTGTAGTCGCAGTGGATCGCAAGACGGGAGAGATCGCTATTGCCTCGGCCACATGCGTTCCTCAAAGGGCGTTCGCCCGGTTTCCGGCTAAGGGCTTAAAGGACGTTCAAGCCATCATCCTGCCGGGGATCGGTATCGCTGCGGCGCAAGCAAATGTCGACAGGACCCGAACGATGCAAAATCTCATTGCGCGGGAGCTGAAGAATGGCACGGACCCCTCGCGCATTATTGAGATGCTCAAATCCGAAGACCCGAACCATCCATCGCGCCAGTATGGAATAGTCGACCTGAAAGGGCGGGCATCGGGTTATTCGGGAGCTTCAAACGGAAAGCAATCGCTCGACCGGCAAGGGAGAGTAGAAAGGACAGAGATATATTTCTCGATTCAGGGTAATATACTCGCTGGCGACGATGTAATTGAGGAAGCGGTCGCGGCCTTTAGAAAAGCGCGAGGAAGACTTGCCGACAGGGTCATGGCTGCCATGGACGCGGCGGACGCGAAAGGCGGGGACCGGCGGTGCAACTGCAACACGCCGCCCGACCCGCCAGCTCCGTGTAACAACAAGACGTCTCACGTGTCCTATATCGTCGTGGCAAGGAAGACGGACCCGAAGAGTCAGGGAATAAATGACGGCGCATACTATCTTGACATCCAGGTGAGCGACGAAGACATCCAAGCTGAGGAGGATG
>DASTET010000731.1:0-2760 GCA_035709445.1 Blastocatellia bacterium
TCGTCGGGGCGATGTCGTAAATCGAAGCCTGGGCCAGTCTCTCCCCATGCTTGATATGCGGGCCGCTGGCGATCAGGATACCGAGCGGGCGATGATTCCCTTTCCACTTGTTGGTCCGGTCCTTCTCATCCGCCTTGACGATTATGGAACGTCCATCGGCAGAATAACCGAGGGAATCTTCAATCGCATCCGATTCCCATTCGACGAGAAGGTCCGCAGCCTTTTCGAGATATGGCCCCCGGTAAATCTCTTCTCGCCTGCGTACCTCCCGAATAGCCCTGCGCCCGGTGGCAGGGTCGGTGATATTTGAGAGAATCTCCCGAATCTGCTCGCGAAGAGGCTCATACATACTGGCCGGAACAGCCCCCTCCGGCGATCTGCCCTGAAGATTGATCCAGACCCGGCTCCCTTGAGGAGCGGCATACGCCTGGGTCCTCGACCAATCGAATGATGAATAATTGTGTTCGCTGACCGCCCGGAGGTGAAGACCCGGCAATGCGCGGGCGAGGCGGCGCTGGAAAGAAAAGGGCAGAATCTTTCTGCCCGAAAGCAGCAGGTTTTTTAGCAGGCGACTCTTCAAGCTGCCTCGGCGCTGTCTCGGGCTGAGCAGTCCCAGCTCCACAAAAAGCTTGTTCAAGCAGCGCCTTGCGGTCTTTAAGGGACCGAACCCATGATCGGAAACTACGAGCACCGTGGTCTCTTCACCGGCGAGCGCCAGAGCCTTGCCGAAGAAATCATCGATCTGACGGTAGAGGCTGCGGATAGGCGCCCAGTCAGGAGCTTCTACCGCAGAGAGACGCTGCGGCCAGAAGTAATGCTGCACCCTGTCTGTTGCGACAAAGACCGCCATCAACACGTCCCACGGTGAGTTCTGCATGAAATAAAGAATAGTGCGTGAGCGAGCGTCTATCATATGCCGCACCGAATCGGGCAGACGGTGCGGGTCGCGTCGGCTCGCCACGCCCAGATCGGGAACATCGATAATGTAATCGATGTCCTGACGGCGCAGCTCGTCGAGCAGCCCGGCAGGGTGCGCGAACCCGGGGCTCTGCGTGCTCGGCGCGTCCATTCCTGCAAGCATGAATCCGTTTATAGCATCTGCCGGATAACTTATGGGCACGTTGATGACCCCGACGTGCTGCCCGGCTGCGCTGAGAATGCGCCAGAACGGATCTTTCTTGCGGTCGGTCGCCGTAACCGGGCTCCACCCGGTCACCCCGTCTGATCGATTCAGGGCCTCGCTAAAATGAAAGATGCCATGATGGCCAGAGTTATACCCTGTGATCATAGAACTCCATGCGGCGGCGCTGTTGGTGTTCGGCCAGGTCTGCAAGGGAGCGCGAACGCCGCGCTCGATCAAACGAGCCATGTTCGGAAGGTCTCCCGCCCGCATCAACG
Source organism: Blastocatellia bacterium (assembly GCA_035709445.1). Classification (GTDB taxonomy): domain Bacteria; phylum Acidobacteriota; class Blastocatellia; order UBA7656; family UBA7656; genus DASTET01. The sequence continues at coordinate 1,399 of DASTET010000731.1, forward strand.
GATCGATCAGGTCAAAGGTCGCCCCGTCCAGACCTATGATAAGTGTGCGCTGTCTATTCGAATCCATATGTGTGCTCAATTCAACGCTACATTCCCAGCCATCCCCATAACTCTCCTTCGTACAGGCGGGCGCGCAGGGCAAATATGAATATCAGGGACAACAGGCCCAAGACTCCTGCGGCCATCGCTGAAGAGATCAGCCAGCCCTCTCCCGTTCGCAGCTTCAAATAGAGAAAAACATAAAGAGGTAGTCCGACAAGTAACCCGAAAAGAAAAAGCGACGCAAGCATTACCAGCAGCCAGAGGAATACATTCGACTCTTTTTCGCCTCCCGTCGGCTCTTCTGCCGGTTGCTCGCTCTCGGTCAGGGCCGAGCTTTTCTCTCGCAACGGCTCGACCTTGAACAGGTCCTTCTTTTCAAGACTGCTGTATTTTCGAGCGAGTCGCGGAGACAGGTCCAGAACAAGCTGGAAAGCAAGCAGACACATGGTCGGGACCGCAACGGCAAGCGGAACCATGCGGGCCGCTCTGCCCAGTCCGAGCGTCATGCAAAAGATCGCCACGACAAAAGCCAGAAGCGAGAATGTGAAGAATATCCTCTCGCCGGGTCTGTTCATGGTTCCCGCTCCGACCTCCTGGCTGAGAATGCCTGTATGTAAGGCAGGGCGATTGTGACCGCCGTAAGCAGAATGAGCGCGAGTGTTATGGGCCGGGTCCAGAAGTTTATCCTCCCAAGCTCGTGGAGCCTGAGCGTGAGGTGGAGGTTGTTTTCAAACAGCGTCCCGAGGACGAAAGCGATCACGAGCGGAATTCGAGGCCAGCCATGTTTTTTCATATAGTAACCGGCAAGCCCGAAGAGCGATGCGGCAGCCACGTCCTCTATCCGGCCTTTATAGACGTACGCGCCCACAGCCGCGAGCGCGAAGATGACGGGCGCGAGCAACTGCGTCCTGATCACCGTCAGTCTGGCAAGCTGATTCACAACGGCAACGCCCAGAATCGATGTCAACCAGTTGGAGAAAAACAGCGACCATATGAGGACGAATACGAGGTCTAGCTGATCGGTCATCAACTCCTTTCCGGGCGCGAGGCCGTGAAGCGTGAGCGCGCCTAAAAGCAGCGCCGTGCCCTCGCTGCCCGGCACCCCGAAGGCCAGCGTCGGCACGAGTGATGCCCCGTCTTTCGCATCGTGCGCCGCCTCAGGCGCGATCACGCCGCGAATATCGCCGCGACCGAAACGGTGCCTCTCTTTTCCGGCGGTCTGAACTGCCTGGCCGTATGCCACAAAGCTCGCGACCGCGCCCCCGACCGCCGGGATCATCCCTATCACCGTCCCGATGATAGAGCTTCTTATAAAGAGCC
>DASTET010000732.1:0-3662 GCA_035709445.1 Blastocatellia bacterium
ACCTCTGTGTTTCTCTTTGACCTCTCTGGTTTAATTGCCTGTTTCTCAATCGAGCTGTATGGCGATCACGACGCGCTCGCGTTTTTTGAACTTTCTGAAGAGGTCTCCGATCTTTTTCATCCATCCGTATTTCTGGTTTAGCAGCATGTGGCCGCGCGCCTCTTCGGTTCCCTCTACTATGCGGGCGCGGCCTTCTATCCACTCGCCTTTCGGCTTTCCTCTCACGTCTGAAGGCGCGATTCTGACGCGCGGGTTGTTGCGAATCCGTTTCACCTTCATCGCGTCGGCAAGCGTGTAGAGGTAGATCGTCTCGCCTGACACGGCGAACCACATGGGAGTGCGAATGGCAGCACCGTTCTTTCGATAGGTTTCGAGGTTGAGATACTTCTGGTTTGCGAAAGGGGCCAGCCTATCATTCGACATTTGAACAGACCTCTCTGTTCCAGCCCGCCGCTCAGGCCCAGCGGCGACAGGCTTCAACGTAATTCATCGCTTCAAGCTCAGGGCCGGGCTGAAGGACTGAAAGCAGGTTCTTTACGCTCTCCAGGTCGGGAGAGTGGATCGAGAGCGACTGGACCCGTCGGCTCGGAAAAGTGACGTCGGCTATCTCCACCCATCCGCCGTCGAGGTCATACTGCGAGCGTGTCTTGGCTACATCGACCCTGACGGCAGGCGGATGCGATGCAGCGAGCGAATCGATGAAGAGCTGATCTGTAAGCTCAGCGTCTTCAGCGGGGCCGGATTCGAGCGACACATCCAGCAATTGCGCGGCCCTGTAGAGGACCGCCCCCGGCACCGGGAAAAAGAAGAGCATCTTCGATGTTTCGCTGTAAAGCTCCATCGAATTATCGGCGGTCGCAAGAAGCAGCTTGAATTTGAGCACCCACTCGCCGCCCCACCGCCGCAGCTTCACGTTTTGATCGCTTGTCGGCGAGACGAAGTATATGTCCTCGCCGCTCTGACCGGCCAGGCCCATTCTGACCGGATGAGAGCAGACCAGCGCGGAGAGGCTCTCGCTCACACGCCCGAAAGCGCGCCATTCCCATAATTCGCCTTCCTCAGGTGGCTTTGTAGTCATAACAGTCGGCAGTATCTCTTCAATCCGCCCCTTCAGCGCAGACTGCTTCGGTCGAAGCCTGACTCTCTTCTGCGGTTACCGCCTGAAACAACCGGTCTTCTATGAGGCGGAGTATCTTTTCGGGCGATTCACCTTCGAGCGCAAGACGTTTTGCCTCTACCACAATGGCGGCAAGCTCGGCTGCGCGATGGCCGAACCTGGGGTCGGGTTTGATTATGTCCTCGATGACTCTCAGCTCGCGCACGCTGCGCGGGGCGTCTCGCGCGAGGTCTACGGCAACGGCGAGCTGTTTCGGAATCGTCTTGTTATTGATAATGAGGCCGAGCGGCTGGAACTCTTCAATCGCCTGTTCCTTCAGCTTGTCGAGGCGGAGCAGCGAGTTCTTGAAGGCGAGCTGGCCGCGCAGCGTAAGCTCGATGATGGGTCTTCCGTCGGCGTCCTGGTCCGGGTCCACGGAGCAATGGTTGCGCAGCGCCTCGAACAGTTCGGCGCGCACGGCTTCCGGATCGTCCTGACCCTTTATCTGGTGCTCGACGCGGCGGAAAGGGCGCTGAAAATAATCCTCGCCCGCTCGAATAAATTCGGTCCTGATCGAAGGCCCGTCGGTTTCGACCAGATAGGCTCCCCGCTCGGCGTCCGCTTCATCCACGCTACAGGCTTCGAGCGAGCCGGGGTTGAAGGCCCATTCCTCTATCCCGAACCGCTTGTGTGTGTGACCGAGCGCAAGATAATCGACGCTTTCGCGCAGGGCCACGAGCTTGGATATGGAGAGCGCGTTCTGGATCGGGCGGTTGAGCTGGCCCTCGACATCCGAATGGAGCAGCATTATGTTTGTGGCGTCGCTGCGACGGTTCTGCCGTACGGCCTCGCCCAGAAGCGGGAGCGCCTGTCCCACGGTCGTCCCAAGCCAAATAGAGCCGAATATGCGCGCATCGCCTATGTCTATGTACGCGCCGCGCGCATCCTCTTCGCTCCAGGGCGCAAGCGCCGGGATGCCGTCGGTCCACTCCGGCTCAAGCAGTTTCATGTAGCGCCATTGCGAGAAGCTGCGCAGCCAGCTATGCCGGGACAGCGATTCGCGCGAATCGTGATTGCCCTCGATTACGAGCGCGGGGATCCGCGCCTCTTCCAGCTTGCGAAGCATGACCATCGCATGGTTTGCGGCCTGGGGATCGACGTTTCGGCGGTCGAACAGATCGCCCGCGATCAGCACGAAGTCGACTCTCCGGCCAATGGCATAACGTTCGATCACCTCCTGCCAGGCGCGGAAGAAATCGCCCGTGCGGTCGGGCAGGTTATATCGCTTTATGCCGAGATGCACATCGGCTATATGAAGAAATCTTGCCATATCCTAAATCGTAATCAGCAGTCGAGCGCTTAAAATATCAGACAGATTATACAGGCTGGCTACTAAACTTGGTAATCCTTTTAGGCCGGACCACTACTTATGGTAAACTTCAAGATCAGAAACCCCACAGAACTTGTTCGGGAGTGTATCTAATGTCAGACGAAAGATTATTGTCGGGTGGCGCGGAGGACCCGGAAGAGGAGCAGTTCGAGCTGAGCCTCAGACCAAGGTGGCTGCGCGAGTACATCGGACAAAAGAAGGCCAAAGAGAATCTCGAAATATTCATCAAGGCCGCTCGCAAACGCGGCCACGTCCTTGATCACGTTCTGCTGTACGGCCCGCCCGGTCTGGGCAAGACCACGCTCGCGCATATCGTCGCCAACGAGATGGCGAGCGACATCAAGACCACAGCCGGGCCGGTCATCGAGAAGGCGGGCGACCTTGCCGCGCTGCTTACGAACCTCTCGGAAGGCGACGTGCTGTTTATAGACGAGATTCACCGCCTCAACCCCGCCATCGAAGAAGTGCTCTATCCCGCGATGGAGGACTTTCAGCTCGATATAATCATCGGGCAGGGGCCGTCGGCCCGCTCGATAAAGATCGAGCTGCCGAAGTTCACCCTCGTGGGCGCGACGACGCGCGCGGGGTTGATAAGCGCCCCTCTCAGGGGAAGGTTCGGAATACCGCTGCACCTCGATTTCTATCCGCCCGAAGACCTTGAGATAATCGTCAACCGCTCGGCGGAGATACTCGGCGTCGCCATCGAAGAGAGCGGCGCGCGCGAGATAGCTCGGCGCTCGCGGGGCACGCCGAGGATCGCAAACCGGCTGCTTCGCCGGGTGCGCGACATAGCCGAGGTCATCTACGACGGGCGCATAACGGACGAGGTCGCAGCCGACGCGCTCAACCGCATGGACGTAGACACATACGGGCTCGACGAGATCGATCACAAGCTGCTGCGGACGATCATCGAGAAATTCGCGGGCGGCCCCGTAGGGCTCGGGACGCTTTCGGCCTCGATAAGCGAGGAGAAGGATGCTATCGAAGAGATATATGAGCCCTACTTGATTCAGATAGGGTTTCTAAATCGCACCCCGCGAGGCCGGATGACCACCCCCGCCGCGTGCAGGCACCTTGGGCTGAGCTACGAGCAGTCGGGCGCGAGGTCTGCCGATCAGATAAGCCTGTTTGAGGATAGCTAAGCCGGTCTCGATATGAATCGAGACCGGAAGACAG
>DASTET010000733.1:0-8620 GCA_035709445.1 Blastocatellia bacterium
GGTTTGGAGACCGCCTTCAAGGCTGCGGCCATTTTACGCCGCTGGTTCTTTTGAGTCTAGCCGCTTTTCAGCAGCCCGGAGCCCGACCGGTCGATGCGCAGAAGAAAGGAGAGACCTATGTTTAGCAATCGTTCAACTGACAGAAAACTGCGGAAGAATCCTTTCGCCCTGGCCCGCGCAGTAGTTTCGCTTGCGATCCTGCTCGTGGTATCGAACCTGCTCGCGCCCGGCCTGGCGCAGGGACCGCCCGACGGCGGTCCTCCGGCCAATTCCGACCGGCGGCAGATGGATCCCTGCGAGCAGGCCGTCCGTCCGCCCGGCAACTCATTTGGGCTTCAGGCGCAGTGCGAGCCGCTCGGCGGAGGCGGCGTGGCCAAAGGCGACTTCAACGGCGACGGCATAGGCGACCTGGCCGTCGGCGTGCCCGGCGAGGACTTCAGCGGCCTGACAAACCCCGGCCAGGTGCACGTTGTGTACGGCTCAAGCAACGGGCTTAATACTTCGAGCGCGCAGACCTGGCACCAGAACACCAGCGGAATGGTCGGATCCGCTGAAGACGGCGACCAGTTTGGCTTTGCGCTGTCGGCGTGGGACTTCGGCCGCAGCTCGCATGCAGACCTCGCCGTAGGCATCCCCTTCGAGGACATCTTCAACATTCAATTCGCTACGATTTCCGACGCGGGAGCTGTACAGGTGATCTACGGCTCGGCCTCGGGGCTTTCTACCACCGGCAATCAGCAGTGGACGCAAAACAACCTGAGCGGTGACGTAGGAGAAGCAGGGGACAACTTCGGTCGCGCGGTCTACTGATGAAGCACGCGACCTCACTGGCTGTGAAAGCAAAGCGATTTGAGAAGGAGAAAAATGATGAAAAGATCGGTTATCTATCTCACTACTCTCGCACTGAGCGCGCTTTTAGTATGTGCGCCCAGGGCCCATGCTAAATCTGATTGTGACAACGTCAAAGGCACCGGCAACACATTCGCCACCGGGCCCGCGACTTTCCAGGGTACAGCTACATTCAAGATCGGCGGCCAGACACAGAACGCCTCGGTGACGACCAACCTGCTGGGCCCGCCGGAGGTCGGCGACGACGGCACACTTCACGCGAGGACTTCGCATAGCTTTGTTCTTGAGGACGGCAGCTCGATCACCACCGTTGATAACGCGGTCCTGAGCCCCACATCTACTCCCGGTCTCTACAGGCTGAATACGAGGGCCGCGATTACCGAGGGGACCGGCGCTTATGAAGACGCCTGCGGCAGGCTCAGCATTCACGGGACTATCAACCTGGTTACGGGAGAGGTGGCCTGGCGCTTCACGGGCCGTATCTGTGACTGCGGGTGAGGCGATATTGGGAACGGGCTCAAAGCTCCTGGCTCAAGTGGCAAACCCCACGCGCCGCAGAAGGTCGGCAAACCGCGGGTCGGCTCGCAAGAGATCGAAATGCGGATCCATTTTAACGTAGACCAGAAATGGATTGCGTTCCGCCCTCGCCTTTTCGAGCCACTCAAAGGCCTGATCCACATCGCCCAGGCCGGTATATACCAGCGCTATGTCGAAGGCCGGGGCGGATCGTCCCGGCCTTCCCTCCTTCAACACGTTGAGGATGGTCATCGCCTCCGAGGTGCGGCCTGCTTTAGCGTAGATATACCCGAGCACGGCCTTGAATAGTGTACGGCTCTCGGGTCTGTCCGCCACTTCCTGCAATTCTGCGATGGCCTCATCGACCATCCCCCTCTGGTTATATGCCATCGCCAGAAACAGTTTAACGTTAGGAAAATGAGGATCCATCTCCACTGTCTTTTTCAGTTGCTCTATTGCCAGATCCGGCTGGCGTGTGAAGAAGTGCATCTTGCCGATATCCGCATTGATAATTAACGAGAGCGGATCACCACGTTGCGCTGACGTTAATTCTTTGAAACCCTCATCAAAGCGCCCCATAAGCACCAGAAGCTCGCCCAGCCAGTGATGCGCGGTCGCATAATCGGGTTTCAGCTCGATAGCCCGGCGGTATTCCGACTCGGCTCCGGCGAAGTCCCATTCGTACCAGAGTTTTATGAAGCCCAGAGAGGTGTGCGCTTCGCCCAGCGTCTCGTCTATCTCCAGGGCCCTGGCCGCCGCCGCTTTCGCTTTTGGTAGGAATTCCTGTTGTAGAAGCTCGTTTTGCCAGACGAGCAGCGCGTAGCTGTCTGCCAGCCCGGCATAAGCCAGCGCATAGGTCGGATCGACCTCTATTGCCTGGCCAAAATATTCAACGCTACGGCGTAAACCCGCCGTCGCCCTTCTGTTCCAAAAATATCGCCCTTTCAAATAGAGCTGATACGCCTCCACGCTATTCGTGTAACGCCTCTTCAGAAGCTCTCTCTGCTCCCTGCTCAGATTCAAGACCAGTGCTTCGGCCACCTGCTGCGACAGCGAGTCCTGCAACGAGAATATATCTGTGAACTTCTCGTCGAACTTTCCCGACCACAGCAAAACTCCGTCTCCGACTCTGAGCAGCCTCACGGTCACGCGGAGATTGTCGCCCGCATGCTGGACGCTCCCCTCAAGAACGGTTTCAACGCCGAGATCCCGCCCGGCAGCTAAAGGATCGTGGTGATCGGTTTCGGCGTACTTCTGCACCGCGCCTATCGGGCGGATGACAATCTGGCGCATCCTGCCGAGTTGCGTGATCAAGACATCGGCCAGTCCCAAGCCAAGATAGTTATCTTCTGGCTTCGCCCCAATGGTCTTGAACGGAAGCACCGCCATGGATTCCACTTCCGCGCTTGTGGCCGGCAGTTTCGGACTACCTGCGACCCGCCAGTATACAAATAAACCGATCACAGCGAACGCGACCAGAGATACGACCAAAATCGTCTGGCGGCGCAGAGATGAGGTCGGGACGCTACGAGATACTCGCGTCACCTCGATTGATTTCTCATCTAAAGGTACCGCGCCGAAAGCGTTGCTTGAATCGGTAATCTCTTCTTCGTGAGTTATGCGCAGATTCACCCGCCGCTCGACCTCAAGCTCGGAAGCCTCAGCCTGAGTAATGATGACGGGATTCTCTTCCCATCTCTCGCGGACCTCGGCAGTGAAGCGATAGCCTCGCTTCGGCAGCGTCTCTATAAATCGGCCCTCCTCGCCCAGCGCCTTTCTCAAAAGAGAGATGTTGCGCTTGAGACCGCCCTCTTCGACTACCATGCCCGGCCACACCGTCTCAAGAATCGTCTCCTTATCGACAACGGCGTGAGCGTTCTCTACAAGCACAAGAAGCGTATCGATGACCCTGGGCTGAATGGAGAGTTGCTTACCATCCCTGTACAGCAGACGATTGGTTGCGTCCAGCGTCACCGATCCGAACTCATATAAGTGATTGACCTGCTTTGCCATAGCCGAGCGAACCTTTTCAGAAGGTTTTGAGAACCTTTTGCGAACTACTTTGCTCTCTCGAATGGTTTAAGGTTCCTCCCGCGCCTCGCAGCATTGAGGGAGACGGGTTTGGAGACCGCCTTCAAGGCTGCGGCCATTTTACGCCACTGGTTCTTTTGAGTCTAGCTGCTTTTCAGCAGCCCGGATTGAAATCGAGGCGAACGTGAAAAAGAGAGTAAAGACCGAGATCAACCTGGAGATCGAAGAATCGGTGGCGATCCGCACCCGCAGGGTGCTTATAGCCGAGTGCCGCCAGTGTCAGAGAAAGGTGCGGATGGTGCCTGCAAACGAGGCGGCAATCATCACAGGGATCAGCGCCAGAGAGATCTACCGCCTTGTCGAAGAAGGCGGGCTTCACTTCATCGAAGACCGGCACGGATTGCTCTACATCTGCTCGGAATCACTACAGAAGTTAGCTTCCATTCAAGAAGGAGATCTATTATGAATATGCCCTCTTCTTCGTTTCTTCGCATCCTCAACATCTTGCTGTTTGCAGCCTGCGCGGCCATCTTCAGCCCGGCGGCTCTTGCTCAGTCCTCACTCACCGATGACGCGCATACAAGCACCGCCCCACGTTCCGCCGATTCAAATTTCGGCAATAACCCCAACCTTTCGCTCTCTTCGTCGGGCAATGTCTATATCAAGTTCAATCTCGTCTCTACGCTGCCTGCCGGGACGCCCGGCTCGCAGGTGGACAAGGCGACCCTGAAGCTATTCATCGGCAACATCGCTTCGCCCGGCAAGGTGGATGTTTATGAGGTGCTGAGTCCCTGGCAGGAGAGCACTATAACCGCAAACACCGCCCCGATACTCGGCAGCCTGGTCGCTACAACACAGCAGATCACGACTGATCAGAGAGGAAAGTTTCTCGTCATAGACATCACCGCGACCGTCAGGCAGTGGTTAGGAAGCGACGGGCAGGGAGCAGGAGGGATACCCAATCACGGGATCGCGCTGCTCGCCCACCCGGTGGATGCGAACACGCCTGAGCTAATCAACATTACCTTTGACAGCAAGGAGAATTCGCAGACGAGCCATGAGGCACGGCTGCATATCCATTTGAAGGATGATGCCGCTGGCGGGTTAGAATCGGTCGCGCACGATGCGACGCTGACGGGCGACGGCACTGCCGGCTCGCCGCTAGGAGTAGCCGGTGGAGCTATAAGCGGGACGCAACTCGCCAATGGAGCCGTTACTGAGACAAAGCTTGGCAGCGGAGCGGTGACGGGCGCGAAGCTGGCTGATGGGGCAGTGACCTCGTCCAAGATAGCATCTCCGCTATCGCTTGCGAGCGCGGACCCGGCGGGTACGCTGTCAGTAGCGAACACGGGCGGCGGGGCGGCGATAACGGCAGCGGGCTCGGTTAATGTTGCGGGAAGTATGACGGCAAACGGCAGCGTCAGCTTCCTGGGATTGAGGACCGAGACGACTGCTACGACTCCGAACGTGATAGGCGGGTTCAGCGGAAACTTCGTGGCGACTGGCGTAATTGCGGCGACAATCGGCGGGGGAGGGGGAGGGCCATCTCCATTCCCGAACCGCATCACGGCCGATTACGGCACAATCGGCGGGGGGCGTGACAACCAGGCGGGTGATAATGTCGGCAGTACCCTTGACAGTCGGTTCGCCACCGTAGGCGGCGGCGACCGTAACACTGCGAGCGGTAATTCCTCCGCCGTAGGCGGAGGCTTGAATAACAGTGCGAGAGGTGTTTCCTCAACTGTCGGCGGAGGCACTAATAACCTTGCGGACGGTAACTTCGCCACCGTGCCCGGCGGATTTGCTAATCGGGCGAGAGGGAATTCCAGCTTCGCGGCGGGATTCGGTGCCAAGGCCAACCATAATGGCGCTTTTGTCTGGGCCGACTCAACCAACGCCAATTTCGATTCGACCGCCAACGATCAGTTCCTTATCCGTGCCGCAGGCGGCGTCGGCATTAATACTAATGCTCCATTGTCTATCCTCACTATTAGCGGCACTGGCTCCTTCTCTGACTCAGGCGCAGCCCGATTCGACCTATTCAATACCACCGCAGGCGTCAGCTATTTTCAGCATGTCTTCGATAACGGCAGATGGCAGCTGGGCACAGGCTCCTCCACTCGAATACTGGTCGAAGCAAACGGCAATGTCGGAATAGGGACAGGAGCCGTCGATAAGTTTCAAGTGGCAGGAGACATCCGAGTAGGCACCGGAACTACTGGCTGCGTCAAGGATGCGGACGGGACTGTTATAGCCGGCACCTGCTCGTCGGACCTCAGATACAAGAAGCAGATCACGCCCTTCTCAAATCTCATAGACAAGCTCGCTCGCCTGCAACCTGTTCACTTCTACTGGAGGGCAGATGAGTACCCTGAGAAGCACTTCGGGCTCAGACAGTCCTTCGGGCTGATAGCGCAGGAAGTCGAGCAGGTATTGCCGGAGCTTGTGGCTGAAGACGAGCAAGGCTACAAGTCCGTCAACTACTCGAAGCTGCCTCTGATGCTGCTTCAGGCAGTCAAAGAGCTAAAAGCTGAAAACGATTTGCTGAAGCAGAGGCTCGATGAGATGAGCAGGCAGAAGGAAGAGCTAAAGCAGCAGCAGGCACAGATAGACAGGCTGAAGAAGATCGTCTGTCTCAGCCACCCTGATGAGGAAGGCTGCAGGTGAGCAATACGGGCAGCCATCTATCGATTCGCGGCTGTTATTTGATCAGGTGATACTCGGTCTGCCGCTTGAGCACCCAGGAGATCTTTCCCTGCTCGTCTATCGCCGCGTCCTCTTCGAGCCCGACCCATAACTCCTTGCCGCCCCATTCGGGCACGGGGGTCGTGGCCTGCAACTCTATGGAAAACCATGTGCTCGGAAGTATGAGCACGTCGCCGCGACCGGGCACACCCTGCTGCCGGTCCCAGAGTCCTATGAGCGGCCCCGCGCCGTGACCGTGATCGCCTACCGGGTGAGTGTAGATCGTGCCCTTTATCCCTTCGGCTTTCATCGCGGCGAGCGCGTCGGCGAGCGTCTCATTGCCTGATCGGCCAGTCCGCATCCTCTCCATGAGAATGTCCTGAAGCCTGTTGGCGTTCGCAAGCGCGCGCTTGATCCCGGCAGGAACGTCCGCTTCGCCCTCCCGGAGCACATAGCCCATGTGCTGCGTGTCGGTGTTGAGCCGCATGGCCGTTATGCCGAAGTCGACGTGCAGCACGTCGCCCCGCTCTATCACAACGGGCGCGTCTTCCGCTAGCAGGTTTACGCCCGCTTTGCCCGATTTCTGAACGCGGACCGAGGGCTGAAACCAGGTGCCGAGGCCGAGATTATTCACCTCCTGGCGCAGCCACCACACGACATCCTGGTTCGTGGTCTTGCCCGGCGTTATGACCTCGTTCGAAAACGCGCGACCGATCAGCGAATGAACTATCTCCATCATCTGGCGATAGGTGGGCATCATCTCCGGCAGCCGGATCGAGATGTATTCGAGCGGCAGGTTTTCGGCGCGCACGATTCGCTTCAGGTACTGCGGCCCGAGTGTGGCTTCGAGCTTCTCGCGCTCGGCAGCCGATAGCCCGTCAGAGAAGGCATGCGTGTGAGATATATTGACCGCAATCGTTGAGGGGTTGCGCTGCTCGATGAGCTTCTTGAGCAGCACCCACTGGCCTTCGCCGTATATCTCGCGGCCCTCGACATCGGGGTCTCTATATACGGTATATAGCCCGCCGTTCGATCCTCCGCCGAGCGCGAGCCGCTCGACGCCTTTCTCTTCGCCCCGGTCATGAAAGACATAGATCGTCCTGCGGCGCGCGGCGAAGACCGTGGGCGATACGAGCGAGAAGAAGACCGGGTCTTCGTTATACTCGCGGCATATGACGAGCCACATCTCGACGCCGTGCTTGCGCATCAGATGCGGCAGCACCCGCTCAAGCCTGAGCTTGAGCCATTCCTGCTGGACCGCAGCCTGCTCTCTCAGCGAAGGAAGCGGTTTCGGAGAGTCTGCGACGACAGGCGCGGCGGCAATCATCGCCGCGCAGAGAATAAAAGCGAAACTGCGACGAAAACAGACCCGGTTCATATTCATTCGTATCCCTTCATAATCAGCCGCAGATGCGCGCAGATGAACACAGATTATCCGTGTTTATCTGCGTTCATCTGCGGCTTTATTCGTCTATTTGACTCCGAGCTGCAAGAACAGGAAGCTCATCTCGTCGGTCAGGTCTTCGATCTGCTTGCTTATGGGAAGGCCGCCCGAATGTCCCGCCTTTGTGTCGTAGTGCAGCAGCACGGGCCGGTCGGATCCAGTGGCCGCCTGCACAAGGGCGGTCATCTTTCGAGCGTGCAGCGGGTCTACGCGCGTGTCGGCATCGCCCGTGATGAACAGGACCGCCGGGTATTTCGTCCCCTTCTTTACGTGATGATACGGCGAGTAGGCGTGGATGTACTTAAACTGCGCGGGGTCTTCCGAAGAGCCGTACTCGGGCACCCAGAACCGCGCGACGAGGAATTTGTGGTAGCGGACCATGTCTATAAGCGGGTAAGAGCAGACGACGGCCTGAAAAAGATCGGGCCGCTGCGTCATCGCCGCCGTCACAAGCAAGCCCCCGTTCGAGCCTCCCGATATGGCGAGCTTGGACGGGTTCGTGTACTTGTTCTTGATGAGCCATTCGGCGGCGGCTATGAAATCGTCAAAGACATTCTGCTTCCTATCGAGCATGCCGGCCTCGTGCCATTTCTCGCCGAACTCGCCCCCGCCGCGAAGGCTCGGCACCGCAAAGACGCCCCCGCTCTCGGCCCAGAACGCCGCCCGCGATGAAAAGCTCGGCGTCAGGCTCACGTTGAACCCTCCGTACCCGTAAAGCAGGGTCGGGCGATTGCCGTCGAGCGCGAGCCCCTTCCTGTGAACGATAAACATCGGCACGCGAGTCCGGTCTTTCGATTCGTACCAGACCTGCTTGACCTCTATCTGGTCGCTCTTTACGGGGACATTTATGCGGGCGAAGACTTCCTGTTTTCCGGTCGACACCACGTAGCGATAGATAGTCGTCGGCTGCGCGAAGGAGTTGAAAGTGTAGAAAGCCTCGTCGCGGTCCCAGTAGCCTATCATACCGCTCGAGCTGCCTATCCCCGGAAGCGCGATATCGCGCAGGTGCTTGCCCGACGGGTCGAAAGCCTTTATGCGCGAGCTTACATTCTCAAGATAGCTCACAAAGATTTTTCCGCCCACGAGCGAATACCC
>DASTET010000734.1:0-5030 GCA_035709445.1 Blastocatellia bacterium
TATGCCGAACTCTTTCGTGAGCCGGTCGGCCAGATCGCGCTGAAAGGTCGGGTATGATGCGCTGTCCCCGGTCACGGCAAGCGCCCGCGCGCCAAGCTCGCTATTGGCCACGAAGGCAAGATATGCGCTATCGACCCCGCCGGAAAAGGCTACGATACAAGAGCCGAAGCTGCGCATCATCGCCCTGAGATCTTCTTCCTTCGCCTCTAGCGAAGCCACCTCAAAAACTGCGACCGACGGCTTGCTCATTTGCTTCCCTTCTTGTGGGTTGCGATGTAGTCCTGAGCGAATTTCTTGAGGTTGGGGCTTGTGAGCCCGATGGCTGTCGCCTCTTCGAGCGCCTTCTCCTCGGTCCAGCCCTGATCGAGAACTCGGAATATCATCATCATTGCGCCGACGCGATTGGCCGTCCCGCAGTGTATAAGCATGGGATGGTTGGATTTGTCTTTGACCGCCTTGATAAATGCGGCGACGGTCTCTTCGCCTAGCGACTGCGTAGAGACGGGCACGTTTATATAACGCAGCCCGGCCTTTTCAGCCGTCTCGCGCTCGCGGGCAAGGTCAATGCCTTCAGCATCGGTTCGAAGGTTTAGAACGGAACGAAACCCGTTCGTGGCAAGCTTCGCAAAGGCTGTCTCTTTTGGCTGCCCGGCGGTAGCGAAGCTCTCATCGACGCAGAGTATTCGCGGAACGTCGTCTTTTAAGGATTGCTCGATCCCGGCAAGTCGCTCGCTCTTCTGCCCCGCGTATGCGAGGGAGACAGATGCCAGAAACGTCAGACCAATAAACACTACGATAGCTTTTTTCATATTCACCCGCTCCTTTATCAAATGGCTGATAAGAATATAGCACAGGATACGCGCGTCTGAAATTTCGGACACACGTGCCCCTTTGTTATAATCTCACCTGACGAGGATAGAGATAGATGCCGATACACACGACAGAAGCATTTGTGCTGCGGACTTATACGCTGGCCGAAGCCGACAAGATATGCGTCTTCATGACAAAGGATCTGGGCAAAGTGCGAGGGGTTGCGCACGGGGCCCGCAAGATGAAGAGCCGGTTCGGCTCGGCGCTTGAGCCGTTTACCGAAGTCACGCTCACATATTTTTACAGAGAGGGCCGCGAGCTGATGAGCGTTTCGACTGCCGAGATTCTTCGCTCGCACTTTCACAGCGCGGCGCGCAGCGTGGAGACGGCAGGCGCGTTTTCTTACATGGCTGAGCTTCTGACGGAGTTCCTTCCGGACCACGAGCCGAACGAACGACTTTACAGGCTCGTCTCGGCCTCGCTCGACGCGATAGAGCGGGAGAAGGAGCTTCTCAGACTGTTGCGGTATTTTGAGACCTGGCTTCTCAGGCTCACAGGCTTCTTCCCTGACACTTCGCGCTGCGCCGCGTGCGACGAGCCGAGCGGGATGAGTGATCCTGTCTACCTGACGGCGGAAGGAGCGCCGCGTTGCGCTGCGTGCAGCGGCTCGCGCGGGACCGTGGTCGACCCGGACTTGAGAGGTGTGATAGGGCAGATGTTTCGCGTATCCCCCGCCGATTTTGCGGAGACAGAGGTCGAGGCCGAGGCGCTTGCTCGAATCGCTGAGATCAACTTTCAAATAATACGCAACGCGCTCGAACGCGATCTCAAATCACGCGCATTGCTCAAACAACTGAGCGCCGTATGAATTCATGCGAAGCGACGGTTCGAGTTTCAAGGGAAGAAGTGATGGAGGCCGGTCTTCACCGGCCCCGAAGAGTCGGTGCAGTTACTGCCCTCCTACGAACTCACGGACAACGTTTGAGAGCATGGTGAGGCCGATATGTGTTCCCCAGCGGCTGAATGTCCTTCCGACAGTCTGATTCTCCTCTCGCGCCCAGACATTCGACACGCCCGCGCCGAGCAGTCCGCCGAGCAGGAAAGAGATGTTGAACTGGTCTCCGCTACGGTCGCCCTGGGTAACGAAGACGCGGGTCACGGCATGACTTATCTTGGCGCCCGCGCCGCTCTTGCCTGACCTGTGATATCGCGGGTCCTGTTTGAAGATAGTCGCCAGGGCGAACTTTTCGAAGAAATTGTTTGCCACGCGGTTGCCAAAGCTGCGCGCCGCGCGAGTCAGCGAGTCGGCAAAGTAATCGCCGACAGTATCCTTTTTCCCTTCGTTGTTATCGAAGAGCTCGTTGAACATGCCGTTAAAGACGGACTGGGCGTAAGGGCCCGGCGGCACAAAGGAGCTTTTAAGAAAGTAGTTGAATTTCTCACCCGCAGTCATAGGGGCTGTGCTCGCCCTCGGAGGCGGGGGGGTCGGGAGGCTGCCGGGAACCATGCTCTCTACGGCGAAGATTTTCGGGTCTATCGGTTTCGGAGGCGCGACCACCGGCGCGACCTCAAGAGGCTGAGGCTCGAAGCTGATGCTGCTTGCATAGAGTATGTAGTTTATGTTCGGTGAGTTCACACCCGGGAGGTCGGAAGAGACTTCAGCTTCGGCAGCGGCCCCTGTCTTATTTGAGTCCGAGGCCGCCTCTGAGCCCTTGCCGCTCTTCTCGTTTGACATCCCGAAAGCCGTCGCCGGTGTCGCAAGCGAGAACATTGAGAATGTCAGAATCAGTGCGAGCGATAACCTGACAAGGGGACGACTGATGATCTTTATCATAATTTCACCTCTGTCATTGTGTAAGGTCCATCGTAACGTCCGCTCATACTACCACAACAACTTTGCTTTGACGAAGGAAAAGTTTGGCCTCGATTAAATGCGGATTGAAGGGTTCTCAGGGCCATTCAATCCCCACTTTGAAATGTAGATCCCAGTCGATCCAGGTCGAAATAACCGCAGAGGACACAGAGGAACGCGGAGTGTTTATGAAGCCTCTGCGTTGAATACTTTCTGACTCTTCTAGGAACTGAATAGCCCTGAGGGCCGGGCTCTTACTCGCTGTATCCGGATGGATGAGCCTCGGCCCATTCCCACGCGGAGCGTATGATCTCTCTCAGGTACTGCCTCTTAGGGTTCCAGCCAAGCTCGCGCTTGATCTTCTCGCTGCTTGCAACGAGGACTGCCGGGTCGCCCGCTCTCCGTCCGGTAACCCGGACCTTTATCTCCCGAGCGGTCACATCCCGCGCAGCCTCGATGACTTCGCGCACGGTGTAACCGTCGCCTCCACATCCGAGGTTGAATATATCGCTATGACCGTCGAGTATCCGCAGGGCCAGGATATGCGCCCGCGCCAGATCGACTACGTGTATGTAGTCGCGCACGCAAGTGCCGTCGCGGGTCGGGTAATCGTCGCCATAAACTTCTACGAAATCCTTGCGTCCCGACGCCGCCTCAAGCACGAGGGGGATCAGATGAGTTTCGGGGTCATGATCCTCACCGTGGCGCGCGGTCGCGCCCGCGGCATTAAAATAGCGCAGGCTCGCGTACCGCAACCCGTAAGCAATGTCATACCAGTGCAGCGCCCGCTCAAAAGCCAGCTTCGACTCGCCATAGGGGTTGGTCGGATTTGTCTGATCGGTCTCTTCGATAGGTTGCTTTTGCGGCTCGCCGTAAACGGCTGCCGTCGAAGAGAAGACCATCTTTCGCACTCCGGTCTCCCTCATCGCATCGAGCAGGAGAAGCCCCGCCGCGACGTTATTACGATAGTACTTCGCAGGGTCGACGACCGACTCTCCTACAAGCGAATGGGCAGCCATGTGAATTACCGCTTCGACCTCAAAGTCTCTCAGCGTATCTTTCAAGTGGGTTACGTTCATGAGGTCGGCCCTCACGAAGTGCGCACCCTCTTGAACCGCGCCCTCATGGCCCTTTGAGAGGTTGTCATAGAGGACAACCTCGTGCCCGTCGCCGAGCAGTTCCTCGCTCACCACGCTGCCTATGTATCCCGCCCCGCCTGTCACAAGTACTCGCATGTTATACCAGTCTCTTCCATTGCATGATTTGTCACAGATATCCTTGTCATACGCCATTTCCTGACCGCCTACCTATCATAGGAACATAGATGTCGTGAGGCAAGAAGAGCTTGCACTGATTGGATGCGCTTTGGTAGTATCTCGACTTGGGTTTGATAGGGTAGGCAGTAGGCGGATTATATAAGCGCGCTTACCATCATTAATTTTACGTCAGCCCCATAAGCCCTCCGGTCGGGCTAGGAAGTGCCGGAGGCGCTGACGTAAGATCCGACCGGGATAAAACATTGGCGCAGCAATAGCTCGCAAATCGTTCAATGCTTGTTTGAGAAGAGACTCTGCAAACAAGAATGTGATTAGTTAAGCACCGGCCTTGCCGGTTGAGGAGGATTGCTTATCAGCAGCTTTCAATCACGAAGAGGTTTCAGAGATAAGCGGGACCGGGGCCCGTCCGTCCGAGTAAATGAGCGTATAAGAGTGCGCGAGATTCGAGTTATTGACGACGACGGCTCGCAGCTTGGCATCATGTCGCCGCAGCAGGCGCTTGAGATAGCCCGAAGCAAGGGGCTCGATCTCGTCGAAGTGGCCCCGCAGGCCCAACCGCCGGTATGCCGAATCATAAATTTTGGCAAGTGGCAGTACGAGCAGAAGAAGAAGGCCAAAGAAGCGAAATCGAAACAGACCTTTATCACCGTCAAGGAGATAAAGTTTCGGCCCGGCACCGACGAGCACGATTATACCTTCAAAAAGAACAATGCTATTCGCATACTTCACGAAGGCGACAAGGTCAAGGCCACGGTCCATTTTCGTGGCCGCGAGATCACCCACAAGGAGCTGGGCCAGGCCCTGCTTCAGAGGCTCGAAAAGGAGCTGGCCGACGTCGCCGTGGTCGAGGCAAGGCCCAAGCTTGAAGGGATGAATATGTTCATAATACTCGCCCCGAAAAAGAAATGATTATCAGGAGGAATAATGCCTAAACTTAAAACACACAAAGGAGCAGCCAAACGCTTCCGGCTGACCGCAACCGGCAAGATAAAGCGCGGCCATTCGCACGCCCGCCATATCCTGACCAAGAAGACCGCGAAGCGGAAGCGCAATCTCGATATCGACGTGCTTGTCTCTGAAGCCGATGAAGC
>DASTET010000735.1:0-4558 GCA_035709445.1 Blastocatellia bacterium
TTAGTTTCGTTTGAGTCTTCCATACCAAAACGGCACGGATCAATGCAAAGTGCGATTCGGATCGTCGTATCCGAACATGTCGCGGTATGCCACGGCTGCCGAAGAGACTATCCACGGGATGGTTAGAAAAATGCCGATGAAGCATCCCAGCATTCCCAGCGGGATTATAGTGGCAAAGACCAGGCCCACCACCCACCACATAAAGGCATCGCGTGAGAAGACCGCTCGACCCACCTGATTGATCGCCGCAATGATGTCAACCTTTCGATCCAGTATCATGGGCATTGTCATACCGAGCATAACTGTCAGCAGCGGCCAGACCAGAAAACTTATTAACACGAAGAATGGCTCCTGATTGCCCGCTCCCGTAAGCCCGCTCGATATGGCCGCCGTTATCAAAAACGCCAGGAATGCGTGGAGAAAGCGGCCCTCCCAGTTGAACAGATCGTTTATATCAGGCCGGTCGCCCCGCATTGTCTTGAAGGCCATGCGATAGAGCCCCATAAGCATCGGGCCTGCCAGTATCCCCAATGTGCAGAAACTCAAAAACATCCCTATCGCCGAGGCGACCGACATCAACGCCCAGTTCTGTTTGTATATACTCCAGCCTTCTGACAACCACCTGACGAGCGAAATCTGGCCCGGTTCCGTTCGAGGAGGAAAGGGATATGGAGGAGGCTGCACAACAGGATAATAATTACCGGGCGGAATGTATGCCGGGCCGGTCTGACCGGCGGAAGCCTCGCCCGTGTTCGGCTTCATAGGCATGGTCGGGTTAGGCTGATCCGGCGCAGGCGCGGTGTTCGGAGGCAAACGCCATGTGCTGGCCTCCTCCGTAGTCATCTGTACCGGCATGCCGCACATGCGACAAAACTTCTTTCCCTCCTCTATGTCTGTTCCGCAGTTCGGACAGTATTGCATCAACCTATCCTCGAGACACTCCCGCCGTCTTCTCCACGCCTTTATATCAGCTTTACAGATTGGGGGCCGTCCGTGATTCGCCCTATATCGTAGTGCCTTTCACCCTGCTCATCAAGATGTGCGCGAACACTCTCCGCCTCGGAAGGGCTGACGATTACGACCATCCCTATACCCATGTTGAATGTTCGGAACATCTCATCTTCTGCGACGTTGCCTGTGCGGGCAAGCAGGCTGAAGACGGGGAGCACAGGCCATGACCCTCTCTCGATTTCGACCGCGCGCCCGCGAGGCAATATTCGTGGGATATTCTCAAGTAATCCACCTCCCGTAATATGCGCGAGCCCTTTGATCGAGCCCCGTTCGAGCAGCCCGTCGAGCGCGCCCAGGTAACTCCTGTGCGGTTTAAGCAGCTCGTCTCCGATGCTGCACCCAAGCTCGTCTATCACCGTCTCTGTCGTAAACCCGGCGACCTCGAAAAAGAGCTTTCGCGCCAGGCTGTACCCGTTCGTGTGCAGCCCGACCGACGGAAGGCCGATCACGAGATCGCCCGCCTCGATCTTCGAACCGTCGATAATGTTCTTGCGGTCGACGACGCCGACTATGAATCCCGCGACATCGTACTCGCCCGCCGAATAAAAGCCCGGCATCTCGGCGGTCTCGCCTCCGATGAGCGCGCAGCCCGCCTCTCGGCACCCTCGCGCCAGCCCTTCGATAATCTGCGCAACCGTTTCGGGGTTGAGCCGCCCGAAGGCGAGATAGTCGAGAAAGAAGAGCGGCCTTGCGCCCTGCACCAGTATGTCGTTTACGCAGTGACAGACAAGATCATAGCCGACCGTGTTATGAACCCCGGTCATGAAAGCGAGGCGCAGCTTTGTCCCCACGCCGTCCGCCGAAGAGACAAGCACCGGCTCGCTCATCCGTCCGAAATCGGCGCGGAACATTCCGCCGAACGAGCCTATATCGGTCATCACGTTCGGCGTGAAGGTCTCCTTTGCGAGACGGCGTATCCTGGCCGTCGCTTCGTTTGCGGCGTCTATATCTACGCCCGCGTCCTTGTAGCTGAACTCTTCTTTCATATAACGAGTCAGGAGCTCTTGTCCTGGTCCCCTCTCAACAGCTCTTCGATCAGGCGTAACTCTTCCTCGCGGCTCTTCTTATCGACGGCGAAGCTCAACGTGAAATGATCGCCTCCGCGCGCGCCCTCGGGCAAGTATTTGACCGGCAGGTTGAATTTTATGCTGTCGTCGTCATAAAGCGCTATCACCGCAAGATCGCCTTCTATCCGGTCGATGTAAACCTTCAACCTGGATGCCCGCTCGCGTCTTTTCACATCGCCCTCCTTCGCGCTTTCTTCTCGGAAGGCGCGCGGCCCTCGTCGTCGCCGCCCGCCGAGCGGCCAGCGACTTCATCTCCGGTCTGGTAGAGCAGATCGCGCGCGACCTCTTTTTCCGCGCTCATCTCTATTGTCTCTCCGTCCGTTATCGCAGTGATCGTCCCTCCGAGGTCGGTCCGATATACCTTTATCGAATCGCTGCGGTCGCGAAGCAAGCGCATGACACGAGGGTGCGGGTGATGATAATCGTTGCCCGGCGCGCAACTGAAAGTGACTATCGAAGGCCGGACCGCATCGAGTATATCTTTCGTTGTCCCGTTTGAGCTGCCGTGATGCGCAAGCTTTAAGAGGTCCGCGCGCAGGCTCTCTCTCTGTCCGTCTAGCATCTCTTTCCAGGCTGACGATTTCCCCCTGCCCTCAGGCACCTCCGAATCGCCCGTGAATAAAAACCGCTTGCTCCCGTAGGTGAGCCTCACAACGACCGATGCGTCGTTCGGGTTCTCATCATTGGCGAAGGGCGTAGCAGGGTTGAGCACTTCAAGCCTCGCATCTCCGATTGTGCGCGCATCGCCGCGCCGGGCCTGTTTGAAAGTGATGTTCCGGCCCCTGATCTCCTGAAGCATCTCGCGATAAGTCTTCGTCGGGTGCGGGTAGCCGGAATCCCAGAACTCTTTCACCCTGAACTCGCGCATGATGTCGCGCATCTCGCCTATGTGATCGGCGTGCGGGTGCGTAGCGATGACAAGATCGATTTCGCTCACGCCGAGGTTTTTTAAGAGGCTGACGGTGGGCGCGCCGCTGTCTCCCGAGTCGATGAGTATGGTCTCTCCGGTCGGAAGCTGGATAACCTGGCTGTCGCCCTGCCCTATATTGAGAAAGTGGATAGCGAGCTTTCCCGAAACAGGGCCCGGCACTGACTCAGGCTCCTGTTTCTGACGCGAGCGGTAAAAGTATATTGCGACGGCTGCTGCTATCACGAGCAGCAGGATCACGAGAATCTGACGCGAAGATCTTCTCATCTTGTCATCGAATGGCTTCAGCTCCGGGGCCAGACGCTATCGTGCGCGAGCGCGCCCTCTTCCCTTTCGGTCTTGGTCCGGGCGCCGGAAGTGACCTGAATGGGATAGTTGTTCGTATAACAGGCGGTGCAGTGCCTGTTGCCGAACCTGTCGCCGCACGAGCGCAGCATCCCCTCCAGGCTCAGATAGCCGAGACTGTCGGCGCCGATAAACTCGGCGATCTCTTCTACCGACAGGTTCGAAGCGATCAGCTCCTCGCGCGTCGGCGTGTCGACGCCATAAAAACACGGAGATATGGTCGGAGGGCAGCTAATCCTGACGTGGACCTCGCGCGCGCCGGCCTGGCGGACCATCTGGACTATCTTCTTGGAAGTCGTCCCGCGCACTATCGAGTCATCTATAAGCACAACGCGCAACCCCTCGATGAGATCGCGCACGGGGTTGAGCTTGACCTTCACTCCGAAATGGCGGATCGACTGTTTAGGCTCGATGAAGGTGCGCCCGACGTAGTGATTGCGGACCAGCCCGAACCGGAACTTCAAACCCGACTCCGAAGCATAGCCAATCGCTGCGGCGACGCCCGAATCGGGGACCGGCACAACTATGTCGGCGTCAGCCGGGTGCTCTCGCGCGAGCTGCTGCCCCATCTTATGTCGGCTCTTGTTTACCGAGCGACCGAAGACTATCGAATCGGGGCGCGAGAAATAGACATGCTCGAAGATGCAGAGCGCCGGTCTCTCCTTTCGAAGCGGGAACGAAGAATGGAGCCCGTCGCGGTCGATGACGAGCACTTCGCCCGGCTGTACATCGCGCAGATAGGTCGCGTCTATCAGGTCGAAAGCGCATGTCTCCGAGGCGACCACGTAGGAATCTCCGAGCTGGCCGAGACACAGCGGTCGAAACCCGCGCGGGTCGCGCACCGCAGTGAGGCTGTCTTTCGTGAGAAAGAGCATCGAGTATGCGCCCTCTATCTCCGTGAAAGTGTCGACTATCGCGCCGGTCCGGTCCGTCGCGCGCGACCGCGCGATCTTATGAAGCACGACCTCCGTATCCGAAGTCGAAGAGAATATGGCCCCGTCCAGCTCAAGCTGCGCGCGCACCTCGGAAGCATACGGAAGGTTGCCGTTGTGGCATAGCCCTATCTGGCCCCTGTACCCATCGACGAGAAAGGGCTGGGCTTCGCGAAGCGATACGCTCCCGGCGGTCGAGTACCGGACATGGCCTATGCAGGCGCGGCCCGGCAGACGCGCGAGCTGATCCTGCCCGAATATCTCGCTCACATATC
>DASTET010000736.1:0-2131 GCA_035709445.1 Blastocatellia bacterium
TCGATAGAGGCCGCGCTCTACCCGGCTGAGAGCGATTACCTGTATTTCGTTGTGAGCGGGACTGAGGGGCGTCACAAGTTCTCGCGCAACTCTTCAGAGCACGATCAGGCTGTAGAAGAGTACCGCCGCCAGCAGCGCGAGCTTCGCGAGCAGCAACAAAACGGGAAGCAGTAAAAGAAAGAGGCTGCGCCGCGCGAAGCCGACGCGGGGAGTTGGAGAATCAATTTATCATCTCCCGGCGTCGGCCTGATTAAATCTCAGCGGAGTTCCTGCGGTCGTTCGCTGAGCCGCACGGGCAGGCTTACGCGGCCGTTGTTGCGAAGGACTTCGACCTGAACGGTCTGACCGGGCTCTTTATTCTTTAGCACTCGCTGAAGGTCATCCGTGTTTCGAACCTGCTGGCCGTCTATCGACAGGATCACGTCGCCGAGCCGTTCAAGCGCGATGCCTCCGTATATGGTCTCGCGCGCCTGCGCCCCGCGAAGCCCGGCGGCAGCCGCGCCGCTCCCTCGGTAGACCTCGCCAATGATTATTCCCTCCGCCACCGGCAGATCGAACGCGCCCGCGATGCGCCGGTTGAGCGGCATGGTGCTCACTCCGAGCCAGGGATACGACACGTAGCCTTTGGCTATGAGGTCGGGGATGATCTTTTTAGCGGTATCGACGGGGACGGCGAAACCGACTCCGACCGATCCGCCGGACGGGCTGTATATCGCCGTGTTTATGCCTATCATCTCGCCCCGCGCATTCAAAAGCGGCCCGCCCGAATTGCCGGGGTTTATCGATGCGTCGGTCTGGATTGCGCCTTCGATAGTGCGCCGGGTGGCGGGGTCGCGCAGGGGCCTCTCAAGCCCGCTGATGATCCCCGTAGTGAGCGTCCTTTGAAGCCCGAAAGGGTTTCCGATGGCCAGCACCTTCTGACCCACTTGCAGCCCGTTCGATGTGCCGAGCCTGACAATAGTCAACTTATTTCGCGGCGCGTTGACTTTGATGACCGCAAGGTCGTTGTCCGGGTCGGCGCCGACGAGACGCGCGCTATACTTCTCGTTTTCGATCTGGACTTCGAGCTGAGACGCGCCCCTGACAACATGGTAGTTTGTCAGCACATGCCCCTGCTCATCGATGATTGAGCCCGATCCGGTCCCCTCCTGCGGGTGGACGCCGAACCAGGTTTCGGTGAAGCTCTTGCTCGTTATGTTGACGACGCCGGGGCTGACGGCGCGATATATCTCTATATTATTCGTCTCGTCATCGGCAACAGACGGGTCGGCAATTACTGTGGGCTCGGCAATGCGCACATCGCCACGGTCCACGATACAAGCGGCAATAGCCCCTGCCAGCAACGCAGAGAATAACGAGAGCGCTATAAGCTGCCTGATTGAGACCTGGTACATATAAATTTCCTCCTTCGAATCTGTTCAACCGCAAAATATAACGCCGGAGCCAGAGACGCGGTTGCACAGTTTCGCGTCCCCGAAAGGCCGCAGCTAATAAATATGAACGTTGAAACTAAAAGTTGTAAAGTATGTTAAGAAAGGTTCGAGCCAGCGAAGAGGCTGGCGCGCATGCTCGTGCATGCGCGCCACGAGATGCAAGAAGGTTATCGTTACGTACTATTCCCGATAATTCGGTCAAGCAACAGACCTGCGGCTGCCGAGCAGGTTAAATACAAGCACAACAACCGCGCCAATCAGAAGCAGATGGATCATAGCGCCGCCGAAATCGTTTACAAGACCCAGCATCCAGAGCACAAGAAGAAGCGCGAAGATAGCCCATAGCACGGTCTCTCGCCGTTTCATGGTTCACATCCTCCGTAAATCAATAAAGCTTGAATCTCGACCGGCGGCCCGGATCAGGCGGTCCACACGCCATCGATAACCGCAGGCGAGCATTCGAGAGCGGCCCGGAAATCGGATACTTCAATCAGCCTTGCCCGGTCCCGGACGCCGGGGACCGGTCTCTCTTTCGACTGGTGACAATAGAATGTATGACCGAAGTGAATATTGCAAGCAGTCGGCGGCTGGCAGAAAAAAACGCGGGAACCGGCAAGGGTAGTCAGTTCCCGTTTTGAAAGGAAAATTCTAAGAGATCAAAGTCAGGTTTACCGCAGAGGACGCCGCAGGAACGCAGA
>DASTET010000737.1:0-2651 GCA_035709445.1 Blastocatellia bacterium
CAGCAGCAGCACGTTCGCTCCCTCTTTGAGCACCTTCGCAAGGTGTACGCGGTTTCGCTCGCCGCCAGAAAGCGCGCCGACCTTTTTCTGCTGATCGGTCCCTGAAAAGTTAAACCGGGCGACATAGGCGCGCGAGTTGACCTGGCGCGGGCCGAGCTGTATGGTCTCCTGCCCATCCGATATCTCTTCCCATATCGTCTTGCCCGCGTCGAGCGTGTCGCGGCTCTGGTCGACGCAGGCCATCTTTACGGTCTCGCCCGTTCGCAATCGACCGCCGTCCGGTATCTCCTGCCCCGTGATTATTCTAAAAAGAGTGGTCTTGCCCGCGCCGTTCGGGCCGATCACGCCGACTATGCCGCCCGGCGGCAGCGCAAACGACAGGTTATCGATCAACAGCCGGTCGCCGTAAGTCTTGGTCAGGCCTTCGGCTTCGATGACCACGTTTCCCAGCCGTGGCCCCGGCGGGATGTATATCTCAAGCTCTCTCGCGCGCTTTTCGACCTCCTGACCGAGCAGCGATTCATAAGACTTTATGCGAGCCTTCGACTTCGCCTGCCTCCCCTTAGGCGACATGCGAATCCATTCCAGCTCGCGCTCGAGCGTCTTCTGTCGCTGGCTCTCGGCCTTCTCTTCCTGAGAGAGACGCACCCGCTTCTGCTCAAGCCACGAAGAGTAGTTG
Organism: Blastocatellia bacterium; assembly: GCA_035709445.1. Classification (GTDB taxonomy): domain Bacteria; phylum Acidobacteriota; class Blastocatellia; order UBA7656; family UBA7656; genus DASTET01. The sequence continues at coordinate 680 of DASTET010000737.1, forward strand.
CCCTCCCACGGGATGCCTCGCCCCTGGTCCAGCTCCAGTATCCACCCGGCGACATTATCGAGAAAGTACCGGTCGTGCGTGACGGCGATGACCGTCCCCTCGTACTGTTGGAGGTGCTGTTCGAGCCACCCGACCGATTCGGCATCGAGGTGATTTGTCGGCTCGTCGAGCAATAAGATGTCGGGCTTTTTCAGAAGCAGCCTGCACAGCGCCACGCGGCGGCGCTCGCCGCCCGACAGCACCCCGACGGAAGTCTCTCCCGGAGGGCATCTCAGGGCATCCATCGCCATCTCAAGCCGGCTGTCGAGGTCCCACGCGCCCGAAGAGTCGAGCTTCTCCTGCACCGCCCCCTGCCGTTCGAGCAGGTCCGCCATCTCGTCATCCGACATCGGCTCGGCGAATTTGGCGTTTATCTCGTCGTACTCTTTGAGCAGATCGACTACTTCCTGGGCCCCCTCCTCGACGACCTCACGGACCGTCTTCGTTTCGTCAAGCTGCGGCTCCTGTTCGAGAAACCCGACCGTGTATCCCGGAGAGAGGACCGTCTGCCCCACAAACTCCGTGTCAACGCCTGCGATGATACGGAGCAGCGAGCTTTTGCCCGACCCGTTGAGCCCTATGACCCCGATCTTCGCGCCGTAAAAATATGAGAGATAGATGTCCTTTAATACGGCCTTCTTATCATAGTATTTCCCTACCCCTACCATCGAGTAGATGACCTTGTTTGGCGCTACGCTCATTTATCGATAGCCTCCCTTTTATGAATGAACAGGCAGTATGTCGGATATGAGAAGGCATAAGCAAGAAGCGAGCCTATAGAAATGCCTCTGCTTCCTCTGCGGTTAATCTTGTATGTACCCAGAATTGGGCTTCGCTTTCGAACTCAAGATTCAAGTATTATTACTCAACGATGATCTTAGATTTTGATTTCGATGAAAGGCTGGCGCGGGCCTCGACGCTGCCGTCGCGGGTCTATAATGATAGCTCGATTCTCGAGCTAGAGAAGCGGGCGATCTTCAATCGCACGTGGCAGCTTGTAGGCCGGACCGATCAGCTCGCGGAGCCGGGGAGCTACTTCACTGCCGACGTGGCAGGAGAGCCGGTCCTGATTGCGCGGGACCGCGATGGCGAGATGAGGGGCTTTTTCAACGTGTGCCGTCACCGGGCCGGGCCTGTAGCGAGGGGTGAAGGGTGCCGCAGCTCTTTTCAATGCGGCTACCACGGTTGGACCTACGCGCTCGACGGCAGGCTCATAGGCGTCCCCGATTTCGACGGCGTCGAGTGCTTCCGCAAAGAAGAGATGGGGCTCGCCCGGATAAAGGTCGATACCTGGGAGCAGTTCATATTCGTCAATCTCGATTCGAGCGCCCCTCAGCTCGCTGAGTTCTTTGAAGACATACCCGCGCTCACCAGACATATCCATATCTCTGATATGTCTTTTGTCGAGCGGCGCGATTACATCATCGATTGCAACTGGAAGGTCTATATCGACAACTACCTCGAAGGCTATCACATTCCCATAGTCCATCCGGGGCTGATGCGCGAGCTTGATTATTCAAGCTATCGCACGCTGACGCGCCGGTACTATTCGGTGCAAGACGCGCCGATTCGCAAAGCGGAGGCGAGGAGCGGCGCGCGACGGTACGAGGCGACGGGCGACCTGCCCGACGCCCTCTATTTCTGGGTCTTCCCAAACCTGATGATCAACATCAACCCGGAAACGTTATCGACGAATCTGATACTGCCTCTTTCTCACGAGAAGACCCTGACCGTATTCGAATGGTTCGCCCGCGACGGCGGAAGCAATGAGGCGAAATCGAGAATAGATGGCACAGTCGAGTTCAGCGACGAGATACAGCAGGAAGACATCGAAATATGCGAGGCGGTGCAGCGAGGGTTGAAGTCCGTCTCTTATGATCGAGGGCGCTACTCGGTCAAGCGCGAAAACGGGGTGCATCACTTCCACTCGCTC
>DASTET010000738.1:0-3021 GCA_035709445.1 Blastocatellia bacterium
GTCGAAGCGCCTCGCCAAGCCCCCTGCCGAGCGGCGCGCGAAACGGCTGATGCAGCCGGTCGCGCAATGCCTCGCCGAGAAGGTCGAAGCGACGACAGGCTATTGCGGCTTGAAGCAAGGCCGCGCGCTGAAGGTTGAAGATTGCGTCCTCACGCGGCACGCTTTCCGGCAGCACCGCGCGCATCTTTGCGGTCTCCATCTCGAAATCGGGAACGGCCAGGATTATCCTGACCTGCTCGGGCCACTCGCATTTTATGGTGACGAGCGACCGCTTCGCCTCGCGCTCGACGATGCAGGCGACGACCATCCCTCCAAGCAGGCTGGGCGCGAGGTTGTCCCCGTGCTTTTCAAAATTGAGCGCGAGCCCGAATATCTCTTCTTCGCTCAACCGCTCGCCAGCCATCGCCTCATAGACGGAGATGCCTGCGATTATGGCGGCGCTGCTGCTTCCAAGCCCGCGCGCCAGCGGAATCTGATTGTCTACCACAAGGCGGGCCCCGTCAATTCGGCGGCCGCGACTCTCGGCGGCGAACCTGGCCACCTGCGCGATCAAGTTGGATTCATCGCGTGGGACCGCGCCCGCGCCTTCGCCTGAAGCTGTGATCTCGAATCGCTCTGCGCGCCCCTCTATTCTGACGCGGAGGTAGAGCGCGAGCGCCAGCCCGCACGTATCAAAGCTCGCGCCGAGATTCGATGTCGAGGCCGGGACGGTGATATTCATACGCTACCGAGCCAGGGCGATCACTTCGATCATGCGGTCGTGGATGAGACCGTTGCTTGCAACCACCTCCGGTTTGTAAGCAGAGAAGCGGCCCCCCGCAAAATCGCTCACGCGCCCGCCTGCTTCGGCCACTACGAGCGCGCCCGCCGCCGTGTCCCAGGCGCTCAGGTTCAGCTCCCAGAAGCCGTCGAAACGCCCGCAGGCCACATAACAGAGATCGAGCGCCGCCGACCCGTCGCGGCGAAGCGCCTGCGCATTCATTGCGAAGTTTGCCCAGTGGTCAAGGTTCGTGAGCGTCGATGTCCTTATGTCATAAGGGAAACCGGTAGAGAGCAGACTGTGCAGAAGATTGTCTGTGGCCGAAACCCGTATCGGCCTGTTATTGAGCGCCGCGCCGCCGCCTCGCTCGGCTGTAAACAGCTCGTCGCGCATCGGGTCATAGACGACGCCCAGCACGATCTCGCCCTGATATTCGAGCGCTATCGACACGGAAAAGACCGGGTAGCCGTGCGCGTAGTTTGTCGTCCCGTCGAGCGGATCGATGATCCATCGGTAATCGGAGCCGCTTTCAGCCAGCCCGCCCTCCTCGGCCAGGACCTGATGGCGCGGGTAGTGGGTGGCGATCCGGTCGCGTATCAGTTTTTCGCTCGCCAGATCGACATCGGTCACTATGTTGATCGCGCCCTTATGCGCAATGTCGATAGTTGTGCCGAGCCGGTCACGCAGCAACCGGCCCGCCTCCTGGGCCACGCGAATGGCAAAGTTGAGCATTACTCTCCCCGATTACTCTTATTAGGCCGCAGGCCGAACCCGCCCGCCGGAAAACTATATCGCGGATACGGCCCACTTTAACAGCTACAAATCAAGGCAAGGGGAGCAGCAAAAATTCGATTGCTCGCGTCTCGGCCCAGAACCGGTCGCCGCTTTCGACCGTCGCCGCCATAAACCCTACATGGCCGCCGCGCTCCGTCGCTACAAGCGCGACATTGGGGTTTGAGACTATCTCCTGGCTCTCGAATGGAGCGAACGGGATGAAGGGGTCGTCTTTTGAATGGATGATGAGGGTGGGTATGGCGATCCCTTTTATCGAAGGGAGCGCGCTGGCTCGCCTGTAATAATCGGTTACGTCGAGAAACCCGGCATGCGGCGCGGTGTAGAGGTCATCGAACTGGCGAATCGTTCTGACTCGGCGCAGCCATGATGCGTCGTACAGGTGAGGGTAGAGCCGCGCCTTTAGGCGCATGCGGCTTCTCAGGCTCTTTAAGAATCGCCTGTGATAAATAATGTTCGAGCGCATCTCGATGGCGTCGGCGCAGGACAGCAGGTCGAGCGACGGCGAGATGGCCGCCACCCTTTTGAGGGCCTCCGGTGCATAGCCGCCAAGCTCGCCAGCAAGCTTGAGCACTATATTTCCGCCCAGCGAGAAGCCTGCGAGATACAGATCGGTCAAGCGGTCTTTCTCGATAAGCTCGGATATGATCTGGCGAATGTCGTCCGTTAGCCCGGCGTGATAGAGCATCGGGGTGAGGTCTTCCGTCCCTCCGCAGTTGCGGTGGTTGATCCTTATGGCGTTAAAACCGGCTGCCAGAGCCTTTTCCGCGATTCCGAGCATGTAGGGCGACTCTGTCGAGCCTTCGAGCCCATGCAGAATCAAAAGGGTAGGATGGCTGGCGCGGTCCTGCTGCCACGAGCAGTGCGCGAGCACCCGCACCTGCGGCCCTACGTCAAAAAATCGCGGCTCGCTCTGCCGGTTCAGCCGGGGCGTGCGGCGCGGGAGGAGCGAAGAGACTATCGTCTGCGCGTGCGGGTTCTTGAGAGCCGGGTGCGGGATGAACGGCTTTCGCGATAGTGTCTCGATAATCTCTTTCTTCATCGCTTGATTTGAACGACATCAATTTTAGATATTAGACGTGCCTGCTTTCAAGAATGAAAAGCGCGATGCAAAGGGTATGAAACGAGATGAACGCCACCGATACGGCCAGCACTACACGCCCATAGGAGTGGCGCAACTTCTCGCCGCGCTCGGCGTGCGCGGTCCGCGAGACCTTGTGCTCGATCCGAGCTGCGGCGACGGGCGGTTGCTCGAAGAGTCGCTCAGGCGCAAGCGGGAGCTGTCGGTCAAGGGGCGCGGGCGCAAACGGAGGCTCGCTCAGGAAGCTTATGGCCTCGACAGGTCGCACGCGGCGGCGCGGCTTGCGGGCGCGACGGGCGCGCGCGTCGCCTGCGCCGACTTCTTCGATGTAGGGCCGGGCGCGAGCCTGCGAGACGGGTTGCAGCTCCCGGATCAGTTCGACGCAGTT